>DAOUGM010000063.1:0-5078 GCA_034428895.1 Anaerolineaceae bacterium | reverse complement strand
TGCAGCTCCACCAGGCGCGCCGCCATCATCACCAGGTAGGCCATCATCTGGTTGGCGCCCACGAACTGCCGCAGCGCGCCGATCATCTGCGCCACGTTCATGGGGGCGTTCTGCACCAGGTCCTGGTAGGTGCGCTCGGCGGTGTTTCCCCAGTGCCATGAATCGTCAAAGGCCGCGATCTGGGCGTCGGAAGCCAGCCCGCTCTCGTCCTTGAAGAGCACGTTGTACGAGCGGTTGCTGTTGAAGGGCGGGTCGAGGTAGATCAGGTCCACCGATTCGTCCTTGATGTATTCCCGAAGGATGTTGAGATTGTCGCCGTAGTAAAGTGTGTTCATGTTGTCGCTCCCCGCTTAATTATGCACAATTTTGAAAAATCCGATAGTTGGGGGCGACCGGCCGGTCGCCCCTACCGTGGGCGGCTGACCCTACCGTATACATCCCTGCGGTACTATTTGTACCGCGGTTTTTATTTGATTGGATTGGGGATTGCTTCGTCGGGAAGGCACCTCCTCGCAATGACAATTCGTCGGGGCGGCGGCCGCGCCTGCCATGGGCGGCTGACCCTACCGTATACATCACTGCGGTAATATTTGTTCCGCGGTTTTTATTTGATTGGATTGGGGATTGCTTCGTTTGGAAGGCACCTCCTCGCAATGACAATTCGTCGGGGCGACCGGCCGGTCGTGCCTACCGTGGGTGGCTGACACCTCCTCGCAATGACAATTCGTCGGGGCGAACGGCCATTGGGGGGCGCACCACGCCGTGCCCCAACACCGATCGCGGTTACAATTTTCCCAGCGCCCACTTCAGCAGCAGGCTGACCAGGATGGCGTACAGGAAGCTGGCGAAGGTGCCGATGATGATGTACTCCGCTTCCTTGCGGTTCTTGCTTTCCTTGAACTCGCCGAAGCGGAAGACGGATTTGGCGGCCACCAAAAAACCGATGCCGGCAAACTGGCTGGTCATTATGAACACGAAGATCAACGCGCGTTCGAGCCAGCCGATGACCTTCCCGCCGTTATCCAGCCCTTCCACCGGCGTTTCTTTCAGCTTGAGGTAGTGTTCCTTGATTTGGCGTTGAAAAGGCTGCACGAAGAGCCCCACCAGGATGCCGCCAGCCGGGATGAGCAGGATCACCGCCACGAGATAGGCGGCGGCTCGGTCTGCGCCAGGCGGCAGGATGCTGAACCAGCGGGGTGCAATCCCGCGCGGGACGAGGATGAGAGCGATCATCAGCGCGAGCACAAGCAGGTGCAGGAACTGGTCGGCGAGGAAAACGAGGGTCGAACGGCGTTTCAGGCGCTGCTTGCCGAAATCAATGAGGAAATGGCTGGCGGTGACGATTACAGGAACCAGCCATCCGCTCCAATCTGCGAGGAACAGGTAGGTCACTATCCCGTTGATCAGGCTGTGCAGAGCCAGCCCGGTAATCTTCCTTTTCTTTTTCAGCAGAGAAACGGGCTGCAGGAGAAAATCGCTCACCAGGTGGGCGAGGAGCAGGACGATCCCCAGTTGGATGGTTGTGGAAGACATGGTCAACCCCCTTCAAGAATTTTTTCGGTTTCCGCATTCAATATCTCGATGCCGTCTTTGATCAATCCCCATTTTGCGGCCGCGAGGTGTTTGTTCACCGTGGCCTGGTCGATGGGCCTGGGCAGCCACCTGCGGCCGATCTCGACCTGGGTCAGGTCCTGGAGGGCGAGGTGCACCGCCTGGCACTGCAGCGCCGTCCAGGAGGTAATGAGCGCGTCGTAGCTCTTGAGCAGGGCGTCGAAAAGCGGTGAAAACCGCTCTCCGTTGGGGGTGGCGAGGGTGATTCCCATGCGGTAGTTCTTCAACTGATCCAGTTTTTTGCCGGATTCGTTGAATGCGATGCCGAATCCCTCCGAAATATTGTGTTCGGGGACGAAATCCACGCTGCCGATGGCGATGGCGATCCTCGTATCCAGTTTTTCCGGTTTAAACAATGCGCGGATGTAGGTGCGGATATACAGGCTGATCTCGAAAAAGCGCTGCGGACGATCGACGAGCAGCTGCCAGCCGTCGCCGCGGAATTTGGACAGTCCGCCGCGAACGTCTGCGGGGTATTGCTGCCGGATCAACCGCGAAAGGTCTTGCAGCGATTGAAAAAGGTCGAGCCGCCGCCGGTTGGGCAAGCTGGACGACCGCACAATATCCCCGGTCAGGATGGCGACATAATTGTTTTCGGGTTGTTTCATGAGTAAAACCTGAATCACTGTCAGTTTTGGATTATTATAGTGTAAAAAGACAATAAATACAATATATGGTGATAATAGGCTATATTATTAAAATATAGTATTTAATAGCCATAGACCGATCGCGTTGGGGAACAGCATGCCGAAAATGTTTTAAATTGACGCACAATTTCCAACAGTGGTGTTCGTTTTATCGTGGTAGTAGTAGGGGCGGGTTCCAAACCCGCCCGTGGTTCCAAACCCGCCCGTGGTTCCAAATCCGCCCGGGGTTCCAAATCCGCCCGGGGTTCCAAATCCGCCCGGGGTTCCAAACCTGCCCGGGGTTCCAAATCCGCCTGGATATCGTTAATCGTTGGATCAACGGGGGCAGGTTGTGAACCTGCCCCTACGGGATGATCGGCCCCTACGGCATTATTTGGGCGACCGGATATTGTTAATCGTTGGATCAACGGGGGCAGGTTGTGAACCTGCCCCTACGGGATGATCTGCCCCTACGGGATGATCTTCCCCTACGGCATTATTTGGGCGACCGGATATTGTTGGGGCGACTGGCCGGTTGCCCCTACGATTTACCTGCTTTCCACTCGTACGATGTGGAATATCCCAGGCACCTGAAGCCGTTCTTCGCCAGGATGGGCTGGCTGTCGGGGCTGGCGTCCACCTGCAGGAAGCGAAACCCGCGTTCACGGGCTTCGCGCGCACGCACGGCCAGCAGGGCGCGGTAATACCCCCGCCCGCGGTAATCCTTCAGCGTCGATCCGCCCCACAGACCGGCGAAGGAGGTGGGCTCAAGGAACCAGGTCCAAGCCGCGCTGACCACCCTGCCGCCGTCCCAGACGGCATAAATGCTCAACAGGTGCGGCGATTTGAGCAGGTCGTGTTTCAACCCCTCGCCAATACGGGATAGGTCGCTGCCCCACACCTCGTTTTCCATTACGATGATCGCATCCACCTCGGCGGGGGATGTGACGCGCCGCACCACGGCGGTGTCCAACGCCTGGAGGTCCTGCGCCAGTTCGTGCACATCCGCCACCATCAGGGCTTCGGGCTTGCCGGGAATGAAGCCGCGCGCCTTCAGGCGGGCACCCAGGTCGGCAGGGGTATCGTGGGAATAGAGTTTCCACTCGAATTCGGCCCCCATACTGCCGAAGAACTCCACCTGCCGCTCGATCTCCCACTCCGCGTTCTCAGCGGTCAGGTGCGACCACGAGACAAACCCGCCGGGGTTGCTGCCCTCCTCGATGTAGCGCACCACGTTGGGCAGCGCCTCGCGCCGCATGCGCGTCCATTCGCAGGATTGGCGCACTTCGCGGTCGAAGATTTCGAGCATCTGGCTGTCCGTCAGTCTCATGGCTGCATGCTCATTTCTATGCTCACGTCCAACGCCTCGGGCAGCGAGATGGTCATGCTTTCAGGGAGGTTTCCACTGATGGTGCATTGCCCGGCAGGGACATCCGCGGCACAACCATAGGAAACCGCATGCACCTCCCAGGCGCCGCTGAAATCGGGGGGCAGGTAGGCGTACCATGTTCCGTCCGCCCCGGTGGTGACGTCCTCCCGATTGTTGTCGTCCTTGCTGCCAACGGGGATGAGCCGTATGCCGATGCCCTGTGCGGGAGATCCATCCAGGTTCCACACGTGTCCGCTGAGCACGACCGCGCCCGGATATTTGAAAATGGGCAGGGAGGAGAAATCTCCCAGGTGTTCGAGCCCGTTGACGTTCATCCAACCGATGCGCTGATCGGCGGTTTGAACCATCACCCAGTCGATGCCCATGGAGCGCCCGAGCACCCAGAGAGGTGCTCCCGGGCTGTACATGGAGACGCGGTCGAACAGGCGCCCGGGTCCGGCGCGCAGAATGTAATTGTCGGATGCCACCGAAGCCTGGATGGGAAGCACGGAGGCGGGCGTGGGCGTGCGGGTGGGCGAGGGCGCCAGCGTGGGCAGCGCCGCGGTCGGCAGCGGAATTTCAGTGGGTACGGCGGCCTGGGTGGGGGGCACCTGGCGCACCTGGGTGGGAGCGGGCTGCGGGGTGGGGGTTTGATGGAACGTGCAGCCGCTGAGCAGAAGCATCGAAAAGAGAATAACGACCGTTAATTTTTTCATAGGCGCAGACCTCGAGGAAGGGTTATCTCCATTCCATAATTGTAGCGAAAAATGATGGAGTTCGCTTGCAGCGGATCGGGAATTTTCATCAGGGCAGGATATCGATCTCGAGTTCGTCACCGGCGGCATTAGGCAGGGAGATTTCCTGCGGCGGCGGGAATTGACCGATCAAGCCGCACGTGCCGGTCGCGTCTGTGCTCCCGCAGTTCCAGTCGTTGGCGACCAGCGTCCATCGACCGCTGCTGCCGAGCGGCAGGAAAAAGTAAAAGCGCCCGGTAAAATCCGATTCCGCCACGTCCTGCATTTGGGTGTCTTGCGCCCCCAGCGGATTGAGCATCACCGTGATCAGCGAGGCGGGCGAGCCGTTGGGCGCAAAGACGCGACCGCGAACGACCAGCACATGCTGAGGCGTGATTTCCGGCGCGTCGAAATAATTGCCTTGAAAATCGATTCCCACGTTCTTTATCCAGCCGTCGGTTCCATCTTTGGCGGTCACATAAAACCAGTTGCTGCCGGGCGCCCGACCCAGGAGATTAACGGTATCACCCGTGGAAAGGGTCTCCAGCAGTGGGAACAAATAACCTGGCTTCTCGAAGAGGGTCATATTTTCCTGCACAACTCTTCCTTCAATGGGCTGGTAGGGAGTGAGGGTCAGCCGGGGCGTGGGCGGGGAAGCGGGCAGCGGTGTGTTCGTGGAGGTCGAAAGTTCCGGGACTGCGGATGCAGGAGAGGAAGGAATGGGCAGCGGCGTTGCCT
>DAOUGM010000062.1:0-29200 GCA_034428895.1 Anaerolineaceae bacterium | reverse complement strand
TCCGCTGATGGCCATGAAGATCGAGCCGGTTTGCGCGCGCAGCACGCCCTGGTCTTTGACCTGGCTGGCTCTTTTTTCAAAACGTTCGATTTCCACAACCTGCCTGCCAAACAGCTTCACCAGCAGCGCCCCGCCAATGTTCAGCGTTTCGTTCATCATTGCATTCATTGAAGCGTTGGCTTCCAATTGTCCGCGAACAATTTCGCGCAGCCGGGTGCTCAATTTTCTGACCGTGAGAATGAAAAGCGGCAGCACCACCAGGCTGATCAAAGTTAACCGCCATTCGAGCGTGAGCATGATGCCCACCAGCACCGCCGCCTGAACAAAATTGGAGATCATTTGTATCATGGTATTGGTCACGGCGTTCTGGGCGCCGACCACATCGTTGTTCAGTCGGCTCATTAACTCGCCCACCCGGGTGTTCACAAAGAAACGCAGCGACATGCGCTGCAGGTGAGTGTACAGCGCCAGCCGCAGGTCGCGGATCACGCCCTCTCCCATGCTGGCGCTCAACCTGCGCTGCAGCACATTCACCGTGCCATTCAGAAGAGCGATGATTAACAGGGCCAATGCCAGCAGCACAAGCTGATGCATGTCTCCGGCAGGAATGGTTTTATCGATCATCTGCCGGAAAATTAATGGGGAAATCAAGTTCAACCCTGCCCCCACCAGGATCAAGACAAGCATACCCGCGAGCATCAGGTGGTAGGGCATTGCGTAACTCAATACCCGCTTGATCAAAGGCCAGGTCAGGTTGGGTTTTTCATATTCAGTTGAAGCCGCGCGGCGTAATCCGTGCATCATCATGGCAGTGCATTACCTTCCATTTGTTAAGTCATTTTTAGTCTATGGGATAAACGGCGATTGGTCAAGTTGTAGTTCTCATAAACAACTCACCGATAAACCTGGCAAATGGTGCAGTGGCAAACCGTTCAGATCAAATCATTGAACCCATCATAATCCAAAAATGAAAAAACATGGATTCACCGGATACTCATGTGGTCTTTGAATTCAGAGCAACAACTCACAATTCTTCAATATATATGGTCAGGATTGTCATCCAGGGGAATTAATGGGTAAATTATGGCGTTGGCGGTCCCGGGTTGATGAAAGCCGCTTGTATAATGGGTTTAGCAGAAGGAGTTGCGCATGTCGATCCTGGATAAACTCGCCTGTAGTTTGAACCGCAGCGATGAGGTTCCTAACCAGGAGCTTGCTCGTGACCTGGTGGCAGCCAATGATCTGGATGGAATCCGTGAGGTTGCCCGAAATCTATGGAATACGAAAACCGCGGTGCGCTCGGATTGCATCAAGGTAATGTATGAAATTGGCGCCCTCAAACCTGAATTGATCGCCGAATACACCCCCGACTTTGTCAAACTCATTCACAGCCGCGAGAACCGCATGGTGTGGGGTGCCATGTATGCCCTGGCTGCCGTCGCTCGCCTTAAAGCAGACGAGCTTTACCCATATGTCCCGGCAATCACCAAAGCCATGCATCAGGGTTCGGTGATTACCATCGATAACGGCGTAAAAACCCTTGCCGGAATTGCCGCGCACAATGCACGATACCAAAAGGAGATCGTTCCCTACCTGTTGCAGCACTTGCGCACATGCCGCACCAAGGAAGTTCCGCAGCACGCGGAAAGCACCCGCATTGCCATTTCATGTGAGTTTATTGATCCGTACAGGCAAATCCTGCTGGAGCGTATGCAGGACATGACCCCGCCCCAGGCCCAGCGCATAAAGAAGATCCTGAAATCGCTCGCCTGAAACCTTACTTTAATCCCAGTTCTCCCCCGCTTAACAACACGGAACTTAACTCTTCGATCCGCTTCTGCCGCGTATCTTCTCTTTTGGCGCTCATCACCCACCCCGCATACTGTCGCTGATGGGATGGTGAGCGCATCAGAAATAACCCTCGTACCTCGTCAGGCAGCAGGGGGATCAAATCCTCGCGCCAGAGTTCCATTTGGTTCTTCCGGCTTTGACCGCCATGTGCCTTGTGGTTTTCCGAATCCTGGAACATTCTCAATCCGGCATCCGTCATTCTGCCGGCTTCGATCATGCGCTGCGCGCGGGCAATGTTCAATTCCGACCACACGCTGCCCGGTTTCCGCGGGGTGAACTTGCGCGCGTGGCTGATCTCGTCCAGGTTCTTGATCAGGCTGTCCACCCAGCCAAAACAGATCGCCTCCTCCACCGCCTCTTCATAAGTAATGCCCGCCTGCCCGGACTTGGGTTTGTAAAAAATCAGCCAGATCTCATTTTCGCCGGTCGCATTCTTTTGCAGCCATTCATGCCAGTCGTTCAGAGTTTGTGGATGGAAGGTTTTCATCGCTTTCACCAAAAAATTGGATGTAATTAATTTGTGTTAGGTGCAGTTTACATCAACTCCACCGCTAATGAAAGTCCAAGGGTGATTCAAATCAATGGCAAAATAAGGTAAGATAATTGATAAGGCTGAAACATCACATAATGGAGATACTGTCATGGAATATCGATTTTTAGGAAAAACCGGTTTACAGGTAAGTGTCCTTTCGTTGGGTTCCTGGGTGACCTTTCACAAGCAGGTGGGGGTGGAATCCGCCGTTGAATGCATGTCGGCGGCTTACGAAGCGGGTGTAAATTTCTTCGACAACGCCGAGGTGTACGAAGGGGGAAGGTCCGAAGAGGTAATGGGTGCCGCCTTGAAAAAACTTGGCTGGCGCCGCGGCAGCTACCTGGTTTCCACAAAGATCTATTTTGGCATTAACCAGGGCATCAATGAACAAAATACGCTCAATCGCAAGCGCCTGGTCGAAGGCATTAACGGTTCGCTGCGCCGCCTCGATTTGGACTACGTTGACCTGCTCTACTGTCACCGGCGGGATCCAACCACGCCCATCGAAGAAACGGTGTGGGCAATGCACAACATCATCGAGTGGGGAAAGGCATTCTACTGGGGCACCTCCGAATGGCAGGCCGCGGATATCGTTGCCGCCATCGAGATCGCCGAGAAACATCATCTTCACAAGCCGGTGGTCGAGCAACCGCAATACAACCTGTTCTGGCGCGATCGCATGGAAAAGGAATATGCCCGGCTCTTTAAGGATTACGGCTACGGTGCCACGATCTTCAGCCCCCTGGGAGCCGGACTGCTGACCGGCAAATATCAGAACGGCATCCCGGCCGATTCACGCGGCGCCCTGGAAGGTTATGAATGGTTGCGGAAAAAATTTACCGACCAGGATGCGCTCGCCAGAGTCCAGGCCCTGGGGCAGCTCGCCGCTGAAATCGGCATCAGCTTGCCGCACCTGGCGATTGCCTGGGTGCTGAAAAATCCAAATGTGAGCAGCGCCATCACCGGTGCCAGCCGCGTCGAACAGGTGCGAGAAAATATGAAAGCCATCGACGCGCTCCCCAGGCTTACGCCGGAAGTGATGCAGCGTATCGAAGACCTGATGGAAAGCTTGGCGCGCAACCTCAACGGTTGAATCGCTCAAATTTGCCGCAAGCAAAGGCTTGCCTGGCTGAAACGATTTGCCGGTTTTGGATCGATAGGGAAGAAATGCGGAGAAAAAGCGGAAGAACATGCGTTTTCACGATTTGCGTGTTGCTTTTCCTGGTGGGCTGTTCGCATGCCATCGCTACCACGCCGGCTTCCCTTGCCGAACCTGCCGGCATGTCTCCCACCGCTCCTTCCGTAGAAGCAACAGTGGCAACCGAGGAGGTAAATATGTTCACTCTTTCGAGTACTGCTTTTACCGATGGCGGATTCATTGGCGAGAAATACGCGTATAAAATGGGCAGGCAGTGCAGCGGAGAGAATTATTCTCCGCCCCTGGCATGGAAGGACGCCCCCGCGGGAACCCAAAGCCTGTTGCTGACCGTGATCGACCCCGACGGCGGCAACTGGGTTCACTGGCTGCTGGTCAACATCCCCGCCGATCTCACCTCTCTTTCTGAGGAAATCGGCGGCCCGGCGGTGGGCGTATCCGGTCGCAACGATTTCGGAGGGCTGGGTTACGGCGGGCCGTGTCCCCCTTCGGGCACGCATCATTACGTGTTTACCCTGTACGCGCTGGACACGATTCTGGAAATTAAGCCAGGCTTAGCCCTTAAAGCAGTCTCGCCGCTTTTTAAAGACCATGTTTTGGGGAAGGCTGTGCTCGCCGGGCTGAAAAAGGCAAAGTAGGTCGCGGTGAAAAATTAAAAATACACTACAATTGAACCCAATATGGACCCTCTCCAGTATCTGATCGCCGCCCTGGGTGCTTTTGCCGCTGGAGCTGTTAACGCGCTTGCCGGGGGCGGAACCTTGATCACCTTTCCGCTGCTCACCGCTATCGGGCTTCCGGCTGTGACCGCCAACGTCACCAGCACCGTTTCCCTCTTTCCCGGTTATTTTGGTGCCGCCTTCGCCCAGCGCGCTGATTTAAAAGATCAGCAGCGGCGGCTCAAATTATTTCTCCCGGCGGCTGTGATTGGCGGCCTGATCGGCGGGCTGCTGCTCCTCCGCACAGGAGAGAAAACCTTCCGCCAGATCGTGCCCTTTTTGATCCTCTTCGCATCCCTTCTGCTTGCCTTGGGTGAGTCTCTCAAGAAGTGGTTAACCAAAAGGAGCAACAGACAAATCCACCCTGGGTCGTTCGTGGTGATCGCCATCCTCTCGGTGCTCTTTGCAACTGTCTACGGGGGATACTTTGGTGCCGGGTTGAGCGTGATCGTTCTGGCGCTGCTGGGGCTCATGCTCGAAGATTCGCTGACCAGACTGAATGCCCTCAAACAAGCCATTGCGTTGGCTGCCAACAGCGCCGCGGCTGTTTTCTTCCTCTTCTCAGGTCGGGTGGTCTGGAGCCTGGCTGGGGTCATGGCGCTCAGTGCGCTGCTGGGCGGTGTGGCAGGAGGTAAACTGGCAGGGAGTATCAGCCCCAATCTTCTGCGCTGGGTTGTGGTGACCATCGGGATCATCGTTTCGATCATATTTTTTATTCAATATTACTAAGTAGGTTATTATGTTGATGAACAAGACCAAATCCTTTCTGGTCCTGGCCCTGGCATGCAGCAGTTTTCTCGCCTACGGCATGTTCAATGCTGGCATTGGTCCGACTCTCGGGGAGTTGGCAGATCAAACTTCATCCGGTGTCGCTGCCGTAGGGGCGGTCCTCACCTTTTTGTTTCTGGGATCGTTGATCGCACAGATTTTTGTCGGTCCATTGACCGACCGTTTTGGTCAAAACTTGATCTTCACCATTTCCCTGCTTTTGCTTGCAGCAGGTGTGGTGGGTTTTACCACTGCCCGCTCCCTGCCTTTTATGTTCGGACTGGTGCTCATTGCCGGCTTGGGTCAGGGTGGGGTTGACCTGGGTGCGAATTTGCTTGTTGCCGATGCCTTTCCGCAAAACAATACCTCGTATCTCAATCTGCTGCATTTTTTCTTTGGTTTGGGAGCCTTCATTGGGCCGGCACTGGTGGGGGTCTCTCTACGCTCCATCGGGTCAGGCAGGATCGTGCATTGGGTTGCTGCGGGCATATTCGTTCTTCTGGCCGCCTTCACCGTACTGTTAGGACGCACCCCACACAAAAAAACAGACTTGTCTTCAGAAAGAACTGCAACCGCCCAAGGGATGCAAGTCTATTTTTCCCCTTTGTTATGGGTGATGGGCGGTTTGATCCTGGTTTACGTGGGTCTGGAATACGGCCTGGGAACCTGGACGACTCGATATATGGACATCACCACAGGCATGTCCGGACAATATGGGTCTCTGGTTGCTTCCGCATACTGGGGCGCATTGACGTTGGGAAGGCTGGCCGGGTCAGCAGTGAGCCGTAAAATGAGCCGCATGCAATTGTTGTTCGTGGCGCTTTTGAGTGCCTGGATGGGTATCATCGGCTTGTCTCTTAGCATGGAACGAACGACCTTGACCATACTTTTTCTCGTGTGGATTGGTTTTTCCTTTGGAACTGTGTACCCAACCGGTGTGGCGCTTGTGGCGGCTGCTTTTCCCCGTTCTCAAGGAAAAGCCGTGGGAGTATTGGCTGCGATGGGAAGCATTGGCGGTTTGATCCTCCCCTGGCTGGAAGGTATTTTGCTGGAAAAAGTCTCGCCGACAGCTTTTACCCTCTTCTTCGTCGGCTTCGGAATCGTCATCCTGCTGCTGCTTCTTGGTGCGTACAGGTTGAGACAATCGCAGGCTGCCGGAGAAGTGCAGGTGGCAGAATAAATCAGGCAGCATCCCGCTTTCTATAGAAAATTTATATCAGGTGGATATCCGGGAAATCAGTCCGGGTCGTTTGAAATCTTCTCCCATCTGATCGATTTTAACCTGACACGAGAAGACAATTATCTTCCGCTCAAGGACAATGGAACAGATTAACGTTTTCAACAAAGGAATTATCCTCTGGGCTGACATCGTAGGCTTGATCAGGCAGCAGTGGATAATTGGATCCAAAAAGGTTGTTGAAAACAATCCTGAAACTGTTTGCCGGGGATATGGTGCTGTAGAGTCCATCTAAAGAAATGTCATCAAAATAATACGCGTTATAAATATCGAAATGCGCATTGTTTCCTCTGGCGCGCATCAAACCGTGATCGCCCTGGATAATGATCACGGGTGGGGTCTCACTGTTGGCAATGATCTCGTCCACCAGCGTTAGCGTCGCCTGGTTGAGGTACTTGACTTCTTTGTTGTATGCCACGATGTATGACTCCCAGTTGTAGCCTTCAGGATCGTTGTTCAATGAAAATGCCGAATGCCTGACCACCGGGTCGCCATTTTCTTCGAATACAAACGGATCGTGCGGAGCCAGGATGTGGGCAAAAACGAACTTCGGACCGGGTTCTTCCGCCAGTTGGGGGATATTCTCCAGGGCGTAAACGATGCGGTCGCGATGTTGGACGTATGGAGAATCGATCAAGTACTGCAATTTTTTCGAAATTTGCTCGCGGTATTCGTAGAGGATAGTCCCGGCGGAGGTTTGCAGTATCATGCTTTCGAAAGGAGAAACGCCTGGATAAAACAGGATGTCCTTTGTGCTGGACATTGGGCGCAGGAAATGATCCGCCTCTTTTAGTTCCGTAAAGCTGTAACCGGATTCAAACGCATAAATTTCATAACCCACCTGCTTGAGACTTCGAGTGACGAGGTTTTGCTGCATAAACGGATAGATCGATGCTGTATCGTTGAAGGCGCTTAAATTTTGAATATAGTCCAGGTTCAATGAAGACGTGATGGAGTAATTCGTTTTGGAATAATTGCTTCGGCTGCACTCTGCCACATAGAACCCTTTTTCCCTGAGTTCATCCGTAAAACCAAAGTCCTTGACATCCATCAACTCGCCCATCACGTTATCGCTGGTATACATATCAAGAATAATGTAATAGATATCTGGTCTATTTCCTTGGTATGCATTCATCACCGGTGCAACCGCCGGAAGGTTTTTGAAACCGGATTGGGTGTGTTGTACGTTGGAAATCGAATGGCTGAGCATCCGAATGATAGGTATTACGATCAAGATGACGGCAAAAAAATTTGCCGCAAGGCTGAGTGAGTTCAGGGCGCTTGCATTCGCCTTGCGTAAGATCAATGCGGTAAATACTGCGACGAGTAGGAGAATAATCAATGTGGCGGGAATAAAATACCGGTGACGGCCCAACACGGATCCAAACAACTCCACACCCCTTAACCACCGGTAAGCCGGCGCGTAGAGCACAAAGAAGATCAGGAAGAAAAACAGGATGATCATCAATGCGATCATCCCGGCTTTTTGACCATTTCGGGCAAGTATAAATGAAAAGAAATACGCCAGGGAACAAAGAAAAAGCATGATCAATCCGGATCGTAAACCGGCGAGCGGGCTGACCTCGTTGATGTTTTCACTCAAAAAATATAACACCGGGTATATGGCGATCAAAAATGGATAGAGAGGTGCCTTCTCCAGAAATTTAAACATCGGCCTGACCCTTTCAGCTGTGGAAGTTACCCGGGAAATGCAGATTTCATTCAGCTCGAACGATCAACCGCAATCCTTCTACCCGCACTACAACGACCCGTTCTCCTCGGCGGATCGGGCCCTCGCCCTCCGCCAGTACAGCACTCCATTGTTCACCTGCCACATGTACCATGCCGTCGGGATCGATACGCGAAAGTGCGGTTCCCTTTTTTCCTGCAAGCGACTCTCTGCCGGTGATAATCGGTTTTTTCATCGCCCGAACGGCAACCATCACAATGGCAAAGAAGCTCAAACCCAGGAATGCGCTCATTCCGATCACCAGCCCAACAGAAACCTTGGGAAACCCCGGGGCGGAAACGGAGTTGAACAGGATGAGCGCACCTGCCACAAACGTGGCCGTCCCTGCAAATGTAAGTGCGCCGTGCGTGGGCGCTTTGATATCCAGGATGAACAATACAAAAGCAAGAATGAGAAATAGAAGACCGAACCAGTTCACCGGCAATATGCCCAACCCGTAAATCGCCAGTGCCACCAGGATTACACCAATCGTGCCTGCCGCCCAACCGCCAGGGCTCGAGATCTCGATCAGGATCGCCTGCACGCCGATGGAAAGCAATAAAAAGACAATGTTCGGGTTGGTCAACAGCCCCAGTACATCCTCGATCATCGTGGTCTTGACCGGAACAATTGCCGCACCCTGGGTATTCAGTACCACTTCCTCGCCGTTGACCAGTACCGTCTTGCCGTCCATTTGAACCAGCAAATCGTTGAGATCCTTGGCAATATAGTCGATGAGACCCGCTTGCAATGCTTCTGAAGAACTGGCTGCCTTGGCCGTTTCAATGGCTGCCTCTGCCAGGGCTACTGCTTTTTCTCCGCGGCGCTGCGCCAGGGCGCGCACACTGGCCTTGAGTATCTCCTTGGTCTTGGTTTCCATGGTCGATTCAATATCTTCGCCCTGCAAGCCTACCGGGCTGGCAGCGCCTATGGCAGATTCCGGTGCCATGGCTCCGATTTGCCCGGCGAGAACCAGCAGCGTTCCAGCCGAAGCGGCCATCGCCCCGCGCGGCGTCACGTAAACCACCACCGGGACCGGGCTGGCAAGGATTTCCTCGACCAGGCTGTTCATTAGGTCCACACCGCCGCCCGGGGTGTTCAATTGCACCACCAGCACATCGGCGTTGGACCTGACCGCCTGGTTGATCGCACGGTTGAGATACCCGTTCCATACCGGGGTTAGGGGCCCATCCAGCGTGATCACCACCGCGGTGGGTGTTTCGGATTCAGCATGCACCGGTAAGGTTTGTGCAGTGAAAAAGAAACCAAGGACCAGCAGGATATTAAGAAAGACCAGACTGTGTTTTTTCATTTACTTTAATTCCCAAGAGGATTATAGCACGTGGGTAGTTATTGAATTAAAGACCGCCGCCGATAAAAATCCTATGCAATGTTGACGTTTTATTAATACTCATTTGTTATCCTATATCAGCATCATTAGAAGCAATTATTGATTTTGAAGGAGATACAAAATGGGTAAGATCATTGGAATTGACTTGGGAACCACAAATTCTGTTGTAGCAGTAATGCAGGGCGGTGACCCTGTTGTGATCAATACCGCTGAAGGGTCGCGATTATGCCCTTCTGTCGTGGCTTTTAACAAAAATGGAGAGCGCCTGGTGGGACAAACCGCCAAGCGTCAATCGGTGATTAACCCTGAAAACACCGTTTATTCGATCAAGCGCTTCATGGGACGCCATTACGACGAAGTTGAATCCGAGCGCAAGATGGTGCCTTTCCAGGTGATTGCCGGTCCAATGAAGGATGCGCGCGTGCATATTCCGGTAACCAACCGTGATTATGCGCCGCAGGAAATCTCGGCCATGATCCTCGCCAAACTCAAAACCGACGCTGAAGCATACCTTGGCGAACCTGTCACCCAGGCAGTCATCACCGTGCCGGCGTATTTCAACGACAGCCAGCGCCAGGCAACCAAGGACGCGGGGAAAATCGCCGGGCTGGAAGTAATGCGTATCATCAATGAGCCTACCGCTTCGGCGTTGGCCTACGGATTGGACAAAAAGAAAAATGAAAAGATCCTTGTCTTCGACCTGGGCGGCGGCACGTTCGATGTCTCCGTTCTGGAAGTTGGCGAAGGTGTGTTCGAAGTGAAATCCACCAGCGGCGATACCCATTTGGGCGGCGACGACTGGGACGAAGTGGTCGTCAACTGGGCAGCCGATCAATTCCAGGCTGAACAGGGTATCGACCTGCGCAAGGATCGCCAGGCACTGCAGCGGCTGCGTGAGGCTGCGGAAAAAGCCAAGATCGAACTTTCCACTGTAATGGAAACTGAGATCAACCTGCCGTATATCACCGCGGACGCCAACGGACCCAAACACATGGTGCTCAAGCTCAGTCGTGCGCGCTTCGATCAAATGACCGCGCACCTGCTGGAACGCTGCAAGAAACCTTTCGACAACGCTCTGAAGGATGCCGGGCTGAAAGCCTCGGATATCGATGAACTGGTGCTGGTGGGCGGTTCCACCCGCATGCCGCAGGTAGTTGACCTCGTCCGCAAGTTGATCAACAAGGAACCCAACAAGGGAGTCAACCCCGACGAAGTGGTTGCCATCGGCGCCGCCATTCAGGGTGGTGTGCTGGGTGGGGAAGTAAAAGATATCCTTCTCCTCGATGTAACGCCGCTTTCCCTGGGTGTCGAAACCATGGGTAGTGTGATGACCCCCATCATCGAACGCAATACCACTATCCCCATCCGTAAGTCGCAGATCTTCTCGACCGCCGAAGACAGCCAGACCGCCGTGGATATCCATGTACTGCAGGGTGAACGCCCCATGGCCGCGGATAACATGTCCCTGGGTCGCTTCCGCTTGGAAGGTATTCCCACCGCTCCGCGCGGTATGCCGCAGATCGAGGTCACGTTTGATATCGATGCCAACGGCATTTTGAATGTGACTGCTCAGGATAAAGCCACAGGCAGGGAACAGAAAGTCACCATCACCGCCTCCACCAACCTGCAGAAATCCGATATCGATCGCATGGTGCAAGAAGCGCAATCGCACAAGGTGGAGGATGACAAACGCAAGGAAGTGGCTGAAGCCCGCAACATCGGCGATAACGCCGCTTACCAGGTGGAAAAAGCCGTGAAGGAAGCCGGAGACAAGATCCCGGCAGACCAGAGGAGCGGCATCGATGCCAAGATTCAGGAACTGCGCCAGGCATTGACGGGAGAGGATGTTTCCCTCATCAGAAGCCTGACCGATGCGCTGCAGCAGGATTATGCCCGCGTGATGCAGGCAACCGCTCAAACGCAGCAGCAGTCACCCGACAGCGGTCAAACACCGCCCTCAGGTGAAGGTCCGAAGAATGACGGCGACGTCATCGACGGTGAATTCACTGAACAGAAATAAACCCCGTAGTATTTGATCGATAGGGTCACAGCGCGCTGTGACCCTATTTTGATTGTTTTTTTTTATTCCCCCACGTACACCACGCGGTACACACGCCCGCCTTTATCATCCGAAATATACAATGCCCCGTCTGCTCCGCTGATCACGTCCGCCGGTCTGCCCCACGTGGCCGCGCTGCCGCAGGTTTCGCCTTGCGGGCGCCAACCGCTGATAAAGGTCTCACCGCTCACTGGTCGTTCACCCTCCAGAAGAATGCGCTGCACCTTGCAGTCGCGGATGGATGCCGCCGTGGTATTCCAGGAGCCGTGATACGCCACGTACAGGCTTTGCCGGTATGCCTGGGGGAATTTCAATGCCTCCGACCCCAACTCCATCCCCAGCGGAGCGCTGTGGGCCAGGTCGGTAAAGAGGGCAGGTGCAACGTTCATCAGTGAACAATCGAAACCCCCAGGCAGCGTGAGACCGTTCTGTGTGTCCAGCACCTCGGGTTCATTCCCTGCATTTATCCCCATGAACGCTGAATAACAGTACGGCCATCCGTGCGACATTCCCCGCTTTACCGGAATGATGATCTCCTCCGGCGGCAGGGTATCCGGTGTATTGTTCGCGTCCATTAAATTGTCGCGCCCGTTGTGATCCGCCCAAAGCTGGCCGGAGGGCGTCCACAAAAAATCAACACTGTTGCGCAAACCCCACGCCCACACCGCCTGCCAGCGTTCATCGGTTGAAGCCGCAAACGGGTTGTCCGCAGGGATGCTGCCGTCGGGATTGAAACGCAGTATCGCCGCCCGCCGCGGGTCGCCCTCCACGCACACGTTGCAGCTCGAGCCCGCGCTGACATACATTTTAGTGTCCGGTCCAAAGTGCAGCGTGCGTGAGGAATGCCCTCCGCTGCCGGGGATGTTCTCGGTGACCGTCTCGCGTGTCTCCAGCACACCGTCCTGATCCGCGTCCTTGAGCCGCGATACGCGCCCTGTCTCCGCCACGTACAGCCAGCCGTCATGCCATTCGATTCCATGCGGGTTGTGCAGTCCGCTTGCCACAATTTCCACCCCATCCGCCAGTCCATTCTGGTCAAGATCCGGCAGCCGCGCGATCTTCCCGTCGCGATAAAGGGAAACGTAGATCTGGCGGTCCGGTCCAACCGTCATGAAGCGCGGCGTGCCCGGCAGGTTTTCGGCAAAGATGCGGATGGCAAATCCAGCGGGAACACTCAGTCGTTGCGCGGCTTCATCCGCAGGCGGCACGACCGGGAGCAGGTCCGTTTGAGTCCGCGCCTGTGTACTGGCTGCATCGCTTGGCTTGACGCCGGTTTGTGTCGCTCCAATGGTCGTCCCGGCCGGCGATGTGGGCGGGACCGCCAGTGGCTGGCCGCCCAACCTCTGGCGGTTAAGAACGATCAGCACAACCAATATACTGATCAACAAAAGGAGCAAAATTATTTTTAGTGTTTTCATTTTCAGCCATTTATATTCAGACTATCATTATCTTATTAAGCATCATACCGAATTTGGACCGATTACGCAACATTTGTGTTTTATATAACATTGATCGCCTTTTCCTTTTTTTAAACGCATCAAAAGCCGGACATCCCTCGCCCGGGGTGGTAAAATTTAGAGATTGTTGGTACATTTTATCTATTCAGGTTTGATCAGTGACAACCACACCCACCATTCCCCACACCAGAACACCCCAAGCGGCGCAAACCGACTGGTTTACGCCTTCGCTGCCCGTACGCGCCGCCGAGAGGCTGCTCACCGCTTTCCTGAAGATCGCCTCCAGGCAATACCTTTCACTGAAACCCTCCAGCCTGTCCATTGTCCCCCCGCCGCAGCCGGGACACAACTATACGCTCTACGCTCACGTTCCCTTTTGCCAGAGCCTCTGCCCGTATTGTTCCTTCAATCGGTTTGTGCTGAACCAGGCGCGCGCTGAAAGGTATTTCCATTCAATGCGGGAGGAAATGCGCATTCTGGCAGGTCAGGGCTACCATTTTTCCTCGCTCTATTTCGGCGGTGGAACGCCCACTATCCTGCCCGATGAATTAGTGCAGACCATCGACCTGGCGCGCGACCTCTTTGATATCCGCGAGGTCTCCTGCGAGACCAATCCCAACCATCTGGTCCCGCAATTCATCGATAAGCTCAAAGGAAGGGTGCAGCGCCTGTCGGTGGGGGTGCAAAGTTTTGACAACGACCTGTTGCGCCAGATGAAGCGATTCGAAAAATATGGTTCCGGCGCGCAGATTCAGGAAGGCATCCGCCAGGCAGCCCCGCACTTCCAATCGCTGAACGTGGACATGATCTTCAACTTCCCCTCCCAGACCCCTGAGATACTGCTCGAAGATATCCGCATGGCGATGGAAACAGGGGCGCAGCAGATCACCTTTTACCCGTTGATGACCTCACCTTCGGTCAAGGTTTCCATGGCCAACACCGTGGGCGCCCTCAAACCTTCACGTGAAGCCGATTATTTCAGCATCATCACCAAGTATCTCTCCGGCGAATTCTCCCCCCTTTCCGCCTGGACCTTCGCCCGTAAAGGTACGCAGATGATCGACGAATACATCGTCGATACCGAAGAATATGTGGGGGTGGGCTCGGGTGTATTTTCCTACCTCGACGGCACCCTTTACGCCAGCACGTTTTCGCTGAACGAATACGAGAGGCGCATTGCTTCAGGTCGGATGGCGATCAGCGGCATCCAGCCCTTCACACGCCACCAGCAGATGCTCTACCGCATGATGATGGATCTCTTCGGTTTGAATTTCGACCGCCGCGGCTTTACCGAACGCTTTGGCATTCCGGCTTCACGCGGTCTTTGGTTGGAAATGCTCTTTTTCAATATCCTGGGTGCCTTTAAAAGAGAAAACCGCAGCATTCCCACGTCGGTGGGCAGGTATCTGTCGTTGGTGATCATGCGCGAGTTCTTCACCGGGGTTAACCGCCTGCGCGACATCTCACGTGCTGCATTGACCGCGGAGGACCGCGGAGAAGTGGAAACCTGAGATCATGGTCAAAAGAAACCGCTCCGTCCATCCTGTGGTCCTCTGGTTGGGGAGAATCCTGCTCGGCTTGGTCTGCCTGGTCATTTTGTTGATCGCCATCATCGCTGCGGCCTACATGATCAGTAATCGCACCAACGGCAGCCTTGTCTCCTCCGGCGTCCAGCGGCGCTATTTGTACTACGTTCCCGATAACTACAACCCCCAAAAATCCACCCCTCTTGTGCTCAGCATCCACGGCTTTTCTTCCTGGCCGCGCAACCAGATGGACATCACCCAGTGGAACGCATTGGCCGACCAATACGGTTTTATTGTGGTCTACCCTTCCGGCACCGGCTTTCCCAAACGCTGGCGTCTGCCGCAAAGTTCGAGCAATATGCCGCAAACATATGACGATGTGAAGTTCCTTTCGCAATTGATCGATCGGATGCAGCAGGAATACAACATCGATCCACAGCGCATCTACGTCAACGGGCTTTCCAATGGGGGAGGGATGAGCGTTGCACTTGGCTGCGAGCTTTCCAACCGCATTGCAGCCGTGGGCAGTGTTGCCGGAGCATATTTCTATCCGCTGGAAGCCTGCCGCCCGATCCGTCCGGTGCCCATGATCGCATTTCACGGCACGGCCGACCCGATCGTTCCTTTCAATGGTGGTTCTTTCCAAAACTTGGGTGCATCATTGCCGGACGTCGCGGATTGGATCAAACAACGCGCCGAACTCAACGGCTGCGCATCCGTGCCGCGCGTGATACTGGATCAGGATACCGTATCCGGCATTGAGTATTTTCAATGTAATGAAAATGCGTCGGTGATCTTTTACACCATTTACGGCGGCGGTCATACCTGGCCGGGCGGCAATCCCCTGCCCAGCTGGATCGCAGGCTATACCAGCAGTGCCGTATCTGCCACTGAGTTGATGTGGAAATTCTACGAAAACCATCCACTTGCTGGCTCCAAAACCCAGTAACCTCCGCATAAAAATAAGCCGCTTTTTGCTAAAATCATAGTGTCCTGCATAAGGAGGAGAAATGAAAACCTTCCCCCGGCTTCTTTTAATTGCATTGTTTCTTTTAACAGGTTGCGGCACCTCGCAAAAAGTGATCCAGCATCCCGCCCCCGCGCTGAAGGTGGATAATTCATACTTTTCAGGTTTGGGGTGTTTTTCAGATCCTTCTTGTCTTCCACAAAACCTGCAAGACAGCGAACACCCCATCGACTATATTTCCGAACCGGCGGATATTCTGGGTGGATTGACCCCCGCCCTTCCGCTGGCTGTGGCTTCTGCTCACGGTTTTACCCCGGAGGATGAAATTCCTGCGGTCTACGTCAATCACTGCATGATCCAGCAATATGTTCGCTATCTTGTATATGTTGGTGGAGAAATCCGTCTCGTGGATTCGGTTGAAGGATTGGCATCAATTTATGCGCCGGTCGATTCACCGGATGAAGCCCTAAGCTTTGCTATAACGTCCACTGGATTATCGGGCGTTTACGATCTGCACGAAAACCGCGAGCTCAAATTTTACGTCGCTTCGCCGGAGGAGACCTATGTTCGCGAGGTCAGCGGCGGATACCTGGTTCACCTGTTCAGCACATACCTCTGCGGCTGTGGTCCGCACGTGGTGAAAAGCGTGGACGTGACTGTCAAAACGGACGGCACAATTCAACTCTCCGATGCGGTGGAGGTCTTCAGCGATCCCGACCTGGACGGTCTTTGCATCGATTAGCAGTACATTCGCAAGCCGCTCATTCCGGCAATGATATAATCCCAATATGAAGAAAAGTATTAAGATTCTCATCGGCTTTCTTGCCGTTCTTTTTATCGGTATCATTCTCATTTTGCCGCCGGTATGGTCGCGTGTTTCTTATTATGGGCGCCAGTGGTACAGTGACATCAAGTACGCCTTGTTCCCTCCTGCCGAGGCGGTGTTTACCCCCGGAGAAAGTGACCCCGGCTTTGTCGCCACGGCTGTTGCCGCAACCATCAACGCTCCAATCAATACAGCCGCAGCCACAAAAACGCCTTTGACCCCCGTTCCCACCGGCGAGCCTACCCCCACATACACTCCTCTCCCGCCCTACGTTTACCTGGATGGCATCACTCCCGAGCCGCAGTTGTGGAATAACTGCGGTCCTGCCACGCTCTCGATGAACCTGTCCTACTACAAGTGGGGGCAGACGCAGAACGAGACCGCAGCCGTCCTCAAACCCAACCCGCGCGATAAAAATGTAATGCCCTACGAGATGGTCAACTTCGTCAACGAGCAAACCAATTACCGCGCCCTGTCGCGCATGGGTGGCGACTTGCAAACCCTGAAGTCCCTCGTCAGCGCCGGTTTCCCCGTGATGGTGGAAAAGGGCTTCGAACCGGAAAACCTCAAAAAGGAAGGCTGGATGGGGCATTTCAACCTGGTCATCGGTTATGATGACGCCAAACAGGTCTTCATCACCCAGGATTCGTACCTGCTGGTGCATGAGGAGAATAAATATACCCTGCCTGGCTTTACCGTCACGTACAAGGATATGGAAAAGAACTGGCGGGCGTTCAACTTCGTGTTTCTGGTGGTCTATCCTCCTGATAAACAGAATGATGTGCTCAATGCAATCGGTCCCTTGGCGGATGAAACCCAGGCCTACCAGGCCGCTTACCAGCGCGCCATGAACGAAACCTCCACACTGACCGACCCGCGCGACGTCTTCTTCGCCTGGTACAACGTGGGTACCAGCCTGGTCAACCTGCAGGATTATGCCGGGGCTGCCAGGGCTTACGATACGGCATACGAAATCTATCCAACCATCCCCACCGTATCCCGCCCCTGGCGCATGCTCTGGTATCAAACCGGGCCCTACTACGCGTATTATTATTCCGGGCGCTTCCCGGATGTGATCAGCCTGGCGGACCATACGCTCGAAAACAGCAGTGAACCCATCATGGAAGAAAGTTATCACTGGCGCGCGTTGGCGGAACTTGCCCTAGGCGATCGCGATGCCGCGGTGGCAGATTTCCGCCTGGCACTGAAATATCATGCAGGTTTTGGACCCAGTCTCTTTCAATTGCAGCAGTTGGGAGAGGCGCCATAATTATGTTCGTAATCAAAGGATTGGCGGGGAAAAGACAATGATAAAGGTAGTTCATTTCGCTGACGCACACATCGATATTGCCACCCACGGCAGGCATGACCCCGAGACCGGGCTGCCCATCCGCGTGCTGGATTTCCTTAAAGCGCTGGATGCCATCATCGATACTGCCATCCACGAAAAAGCCGACCTGGTGATCTTTTCAGGCGACGCTTACAAAGACCGCACCCCTTCACCGACTTTTCAGCGTGAATGGGGCAGGCGCATCATCCGTCTTTCCGCGGCCGGCATTCCCGCCCTGCTGCTCGTCGGCAATCACGATATCAGCCCGGCCAGCGGTCGTGCCAACACGCTGCAGGAATTCGACACCCTGCAGGTTCCCAGGGTAAAAGTGCTTTACCAGCCTGCGCTGTTGACTCCGCGCGATCTGTGGGACCTTCCGCTGCAGGTGATTGCCGTACCGTGGATTTTCCGTTCAGGTTTGATGGCTTCCATTGAATACACCGCCAGCGAAGGCGATCGCCTCAACGAAGAGATCGAAAAACGCCTGGCTGTGATCATTGAAGACCACTTAAACAACCTGGATCCCTCCCTGCCCACAATATTGGTGGCTCACGGTTCGGTGCAGGGGGCGGTATACGGTAATGAACGCACGGTCATGCTGGGCAAGGACCTCATCCTGCCGGGCAGCCTGGTCAAAGACCCCCGCTTGGATTACGTCGCGCTGGGTCATATCCACAAACATCAGGACTTGAATCCCGGTCAGCATCCGCCGGTGGTCTACCCCGGCTCGATCGAGAGGGTGGATTTTGGCGAGGCTGAAGATGAAAAGGGGTTCATCATCGCCCAGGTGGAGAAGGGCAAGACCACCTGCCAGTTTAAAAAATTAAATGGAAGGCGCTTCTTTGATAAACAGGTCAGGATCAAAGACAAGGAAGGCATGATGGAAAAGATCCTTGCCTGCCTGCCCGCAGAAGAAAAGATACCGGATGCCATCATCCGCCTGGTGATCGAATACCCGCGCGATCTGGATATGTTTATCGACGAGCCGCTGCTGCGCGAAAAATGCGCCGGCGCGCTGGAGTTCCATCTGATCCGCCGCCCGCAGGAAGAAGCCCGCCTGCGTTTGCCGCACGACCAGACCATCGCCAGCCTGTCTCCGCTGGAATTGCTGGATATTTATTGGAAGTCTGTCAGCACCAAACCGAAGGAGACCGATACCCTGCAAACCCTGGCGTCCTCGATCGTCCAGGCAGTCTCCGGTGGAGAAGCGCCGGAATCCTCACATGGAATTGAATGATGTCCAATATATTTGTTGAAATCCTGGTAATTTTCGTCCTCATCCTCTGCAACGGCTTCTTTGCCATGTCGGAGATCGCATTGGTTTCCGCCCGCAAGGTGCGCCTGGAACAGCGCGCCGAGGATGGGGACAAGGGTGCCAAAACCGCGCTTGAATTGACCCATTCCACCAGCAAGCTGTTATCTTCGGTGCAGATCGGCATCACCCTGGTCAGCATGCTCACCGGCGTATTCGGCGGCATCACCCTGGCGGAACGTCTGACCGTGGTACTGGCACAGGTTCCGTGGCTGGCGCGTTATGCATCCTCCATTTCCCTGGTGATTGTGGTGCTTTTAACAACCTATTTTTCCCTGGTTCTGGGTGAACTCATTCCCAAGAAACTGGCTTTGAATAATCCCGAAAAGATCGCCTCTCGCGTTTCGGGGTTCATGCGCTTCATTTCCTGGTTGACCTCTCCCCTGATCAAACTATTGTCGGCTTCCACCGATCTGGGTGTGCGCCTGCTGAGGGTAAAACCTTCCGCAGAACCTCCCATCACGGAAGAGGAGATCAAGGTGCTCATCGATCAGGGCACCCAGGTGGGCATCTTTGGAGAAGCCGAACAGGATATGGTGGAAGGCGTCTTCCGCCTCAACGACCGCTCGATCAATGCCATCATGACCCCCCGCACCGAGATCAACTGGCTGGATGTCAATGACAGCAAGGAAGAGATCATTAAAAAAGTGCTTGAGAGTCCATTTTCGCGTTTTCCCGTCTGCAAAGGATCGCTGGATAACGTCATCGGCGTGTTGAACGCCAAGGACCTGCTCGAAAAGCACATCACCAACACTCCCTACGAGATCCATGATCTGCTTCAGAAACCCCTTTTTGTTCCCGAAAATACCCAGGCGGTGCACTTTTTGGAAATGGAACGCGAAAGCGGCGTGCACGAAGCCCTGGTCATCGATGAATACGGCGGGGTTCAGGGTTTTGTCACCCTCTTCGACGTACTCGAAACGATCATTGGCGACCTCCCCTCTCTGGAAAAGGAGACTGAACCGCAAATCATCCGGCGCGCTGATGGCTCCTATCTGTTGGATGGTCTCCTTCCCATTGACATATTCAAGGACCTGCTGGAGATCGACCACCTGCCGGAAGAGGAAAAGGTCGGGTTCCAAACAGTTGGCGGATTCGTCATTAACCAGTTCGGCTCCATCCCAATGGCCGGGCAGTTTTTTGAATGGGAGGGATTGCGCTTTGACGTGATGGATATGGACAGCCACCGCGTGGACAAGGTCCTGGTCACTCGTGAAAACAAAATCGATGCTGCCGCACAGGAGGTTTCATGATCCTCGACCGTATGCAAATCAGCGGGTTCCTCTCATACAAAAACCAGATCGAAGTCGATTTTTCCGAGTTCGACCTGGCGTGCATCTCCGGCGCCAACGGAGCCGGCAAGTCCTCCCTGTTGGAAGCCATCACCTGGGTGTTGTTTGGTGAAGCCCGCCGCAAGGACGACGCTGTCATCAACCAGCATGCCAACACCGCCGAGGTGATCCTCGGTTTCGAATATGAGAATCAGATGTACCAGGTGCAGCGCAGCAAAACCAAAGACAAGACTACGCTTCTCGAATTCCGCATCCAGGATGCCGACGGCAAATGGAAACCCCTGACCGAATCCAGCCTGCGGGGTACCGAAGAACTCATTCGCAAAACGCTTCACCTCGACTACGACACCTTCATCAACGCATCCTTCTTCCTCCAGGGAAAAGCCGACCAGTTCGCCCAGCAGCGCCCGGGCGACCGCAAACGCATTCTTTCAGGCATCCTTGGCCTGGAAATTTGGGAGAGTTATAAGGAGGAAGCCTCCCGGCGCCGCCGGGGTTACGAGACCGACCTGGAGGTGGTCAACGGGCTTCTCGAAGAGATCGAAGGTGAATTAAAGGAAGAAAATAATCGCAAATCCCGCCTGAACCAACTGGAAAAGGATCTGAAATCCAAAAAATCCCTGCTGGAAGCCAGGAAAACGCTGCTCGATCAACAACGCCTGCTGGCTGACCGCGTGGCCAATGACCGCAAAGCCGCGGAGAAGCAATCCGCCGAGATCCACCGCCTGCGCACCGAGCTCGACCGCAGCGTGGACGAATTGAACGAACGCCGGCAGGAGAAAAAGAATTATCAGCAGCAGATACAATCCGAAGCAGAGATCAAACAGGCGGTTGAGCATTGGAAAGCTGCTCAACTGGCTCTCGCCGATTGGGAAGCCATCGCGTCAAATTTTCATGAATACGAGTCGAAGCGCCAGGGACCGCTCCTGGTTATCGAAGGGGAGCGTGCCCGTCTCGAAACAGAGCTGAATTCACTTTCACAGAAGGATGCGGAGGTCGGATCTCTCGAAGCCGGTTTACCATCGCTCGAAAAAGAGATCGCAGATTACACGCAAATTATTGCCGACCTAAACGCCCAGCTCGATACGCGCGCGACCATCGAAACTGAGATACACAACCTTCTGGACGAAAAGGCGCGTGCCAAAGCGGAGAATATTCAACTCAAATCTGAAATGGATGAACTGAAGGACAGGATTGCCCGCTTGAGCGAGGCCAGGGGCGCGACCTGTCCCACCTGCGAAAAGCCGCTGAATTCCGCTGAACGGCACCGCCTGATCGAAGATTTGACCGCGCGGGGGAAAGTCAGGGGAGACACCTACCGTGAAAACCAGAAATCCATCGACCAGTGCGAATCCGGATACCGCGAAAGGGAAACTACCCTGGTCGGACTCAAGCGCGTGGAAGCCGAACTCAAACTGCAGCAGCGTCTCTTCGATTCCAAATCCGAAGAACTGCGCAAGTCTGGCAAGGAAGTGGAAGCCTGGAAAAAAGATGGTCAGAAGCGCATGTCCGAGCTCAAAGAGACCCTCACTGCATCCTCCTTTGCCGCTGAGGCTCGCAAAGAACTGGCTGCCATCGATGCCAGCCTGAAAGAACTGGGCTACGACGCTTCCGCGCATGAAATGGTGCGTAAAGCCGAGTTGGATGGTCGCGCCAGCCAGGATCTGTTCATCGAACTGGAGCAGGCCAGGGCAGCCCTGGTTCCGCTTGAGCGCGAGATCAAGAATCTGGAAAGTGCCATCGATAAGAATGAAAAACACCTCGCCCTCCAGGAAGATGAATATCGTACCGCTTTGAAAAAATTGGAGGAGGAAGCCGCCAACCTGCCGGATTTCAGCAAGTTGGAAAGCGAATATTACGAAATCCAGGAAGACGTCAATCAAACCCTGAACAATATCGGCTATACCCGCAACCAGGTGGACATTTTGGACAGGCAGCGCGAACAAAAATCTGCCAAACTTGAGGAAAAGGAAAAACTTAACGTTCAGATCTCCAACCTGAAGATCCTTGAACGCGCGTTCGGCAAGGACGGCATCCCTGCCCTGTTGATCGAACAGGCATTGCCTGAGATCGAAAGTCATGCCAACGATATCCTGGATCGCCTGAGCGCGGGCGGCATGTCGGTCAAGTTCGAAACCCAGCGTGAATTCAAGGACAAGAAGCGCGACGACCGCCGCGAAACGCTGGATATCCTCATCCGCGATTCGGCAGGTGAACGACCGTACGAGATGTTTTCAGGCGGCGAAGCCTTCCGTGTCAATTTCGCCATTCGCCTCGCGTTGAGCCGTGTGCTCGCTCGCCGTGCGGGGGCAAGGCTGCAAACCCTGGTGATCGACGAAGGTTTCGGCAGCCAGGACGCGGACGGACGTCAGCGCCTGGTGGAAGCCATAAACCTCGTACGCTCCGATTTTTCCAAGGTCCTGGTGATCACCCACCTGGAAGAGCTTAAGGACGCCTTCCCGGCGCGCATCGAGGTCACCAAGACGCAGCAGGGTTCACAGGTAGAGGTGATCGCATGAGCCATATTCCAGCCCGGGTGGGTTTGCAGCAGCGCGTTTTGCCGGAATACCGCGCCGCATTTTTTGATGAACTGGCCGTCTCCTGCCTGCAAGGACTGAGCGTTTTTGCCGGAGGTCCTCGTGCGGATGAAGCCATTGAAACCGCCGCGGGTTTATCGATTGCCAATCACAGCCGCGCGGTGAACTTGCATCTTTTCCGCGGTCGGGCTTATGTATATTATCAACTGGGGCTGCTGCTGTGGTTGAACCGCTGGCAGCCGCGGGTGCTCGTCATCGAAACCAATCCGCGCAATCTCTCCAACGCATTGGCCGTCCATTGGATGCACGCTCGCGGTCGGCCGGTGGTGGGGTGGGGTCTCGGTATTCCTCGCGGTAATCCCATCACCTCGTCAATTCAGACCCGCTTGCTGAAACGCTTGGACGCCGTGATCGCCTATTCCAAAACCGCCGCACAGCAATACATCGCTGCCGGATTCCGTGCAGACAGGGTTTTCGTTGCCGCCAATGCGGTGACCCGGCGGCCGGCAAATCCGCCCATTGAAAGGCCCGACGCCTATGCGGAGGGTAAACCGAACCTGCTCTTCGTCGGACGTCTGCAGCCGCGCAAGCGCGTGGACGTCCTCCTGCAAGCCCTGGCTTCCCTGCCTGCGGAAGAGCAGCCCAAATTGACCGTGGTGGGAGATGGCCCCGACCGCGCGCGGCTGGAACAACTGGCCTGGAATATTTATCCCCGGGCCGTATTCGCCGGCGCCCGCCACGGGGGGGATTTGGAACCTTATTTCGCCAGTGCCGACCTGTTTATCCTTCCCGGAACGGGTGGGTTGGCCGTGCAGCAGGGAATGGCGCACACCCTACCGGTGATCGTCGGAGAAGCCGACGGCACCCAGAGCGAACTGGTGCGTGATGAAAACGGCTGGATCCTTCCCGATCCATCTGTGCAGACCCTCGCCCGCGTGATCCGCCAGGCGACCTCCGACCTTCCCCGTCTGCGGCAAATGGGCAAGGAGTCTTATCGTATAGTCTCCGAAGAGATCAACCTGGAAGCCATGGTTGAAACCTTCGTGTGTGCACTACGTTCGGTGCTCTAGCCGGGAAATAGGATGCTGAATGAAGTTGCTGATCATTGCCGACGGGCGCAGTCCCATCACACGCAGCTGGATCAAAATGCTCCAGCCGTTGGGATACGAGATCGATCTCATATCCACCTATCCCTGCAGCCCGGTGGACGGCGTAGAAGAGACGGCGCTTCTGCCGGTGGCCTTTTCCAGGTATTCCGGCAGCCAGGCGGGCGGTTCGAAATCTGAAAGATCAACCGGTCGTCGAAAACTGGTCTCACAATTCCGCGGGCTGGCATCCGACCTGCGCCATTTGCTCGGGCCGTGGACGCTCCCATTCTACCGCCGCGAGTACATTGCCCTCCTCCACCGCTTCCAGCCAGACCTGGTGCATGCGCTGCGCATACCTTTCGAGGGCATGCTGGCCGGTCTGACGCCGCCACCTTATCCCCTCATCCTCTCCACTTGGGGCAATGATCTCACGTTCCATGCGCCTTCCACGCGCAAGATGAGCAGCCTGACCCGCCGTGCGCTGCAGCGCGCCGATGCGCTCATGTCCGATACCCTGCGCGATATCCGCCTGGCGCGTGAATGGGGTTTCGATCCATCGAAACCTGCCGCCAACGTGGTGGGTAACGGCGGCATCGACCTGGAGGAAATCCTAAATGTGACTCAAGGCGTTGCCCTGCTGGATCCACCGCAGGTGATCAACCCGCGCGGTTTTCGCTCCGGCTCGGTGCGCAACGATACCTTCTTCCAGGCCATTCCGCTCGTGCTGCAAAAGCGTCCCGATGTGCGCTTCATCTGTCCATGGATGGCCGGACAGCGCGAAGCGCTTCAGTGGGTCGACAAACTGGGAATTGAAAACAACGTCACCCTGCTGCCCATGCTCAACCAGGCGGAGTTGTGGCGTGAGTTTGCGCGGTCGACCCTGTCGATATCCGTCAGCGTGCATGACGGCACCCCCAACTCCCTGCTGGAAGCCATGTCGTTCGGCTGCCTTCCCGTCTGCGGTGACATCGAGTCCATCCGCGAATGGATCGTCGATGGAGAGAACGGGCTGCTGGTCGACCCCGCTGATCCGCAGGCGCTCGCCTCCGCCATTCTGCGCGCACTGGAAGACAACGGGTTGAGGGAAAAAGCCGCCTCACGCAACCTGGAGATCATCCGCAGCCGCGCCGCAGTGTCGCTTGTGCGTCAAAATGTGGCGGATTTCTATCAACAATTAATTCATTAAGGAATATGGAAATCAAGGTTTGGTAATGCTCCCTGCTTTTTATCCCCCCAATCTCCGCTCTCCAATGTCCAATTCTCAAATCATTCGAGGTTAAATTAAGTCGGGGAGGTTCATGAACCTCCCCGACTTTTCTCGCAAAAATTAACCTTTATTCAGGTGCCCCTCGCGCTGGTACTGCTTGAAAAGCTGCCCCCAACTGGTGTTCTCGCACCAATGCTCATAAATCTTTTTTTCCTTCATCGGCCAGTGCACGATATCATGGTAGGTTTCCGAAAACGCGATGGGAATGGCCACCAGCGGTGTGCGCGTGATCAGTTTCTGCAGGAACTTCGTCGGTCCGAACCACGTCAGCCAGCCCATGAACTGGTGCAGGCTGTGACCCACCTCGAAATGCCAGTTTTCACTAGAAATATCGTCTCCCACAACCTCGATCTCCCGCGGATCGCCGATCCCCAGTCCCTGGTTGTGAGCCATATTGATGTACTTGATGTTCATCGGATCGAAGCCCATCAGTTTCGCCGCCACGGCGTCGATCGCCACCTGGTCTTCCGAAGCCAAAATGACGTTCTTCACCTCGGGTTTCATCACCCGCGGACCGGGGCCGTTACCGGCGGTCGTCCCGTCCATCACCGCAAACAGGCCGGAGTGGATTTCCTTCTGGATTGCCAGCAGGTCCACCAGCGTTTCGTGAATAAAGGAGTGGGTGTAGTGGCGGTGCTTGGTCAGCAGTCCGCCGAAGGCGTTCTTCATCGCGCCGGTGGTGGTGGTGTAGATGTGGCACTTGGTCGTCGGCAGGTGAACGATGTTCTTGCCCATGAAATAATCCGGAATATAAATTCCCTCCGGGTAAATATGGTCGAGGGCGTTCATTTTTGCCTTGGGCTTGTATCCCACCCACGACATGTCTTTGGGTTCGAAATTGTATTTGACCGCGATGTTGTAGTGTTTGAAGATGGGCACGTACCCGTTCTCGTCTTCGCCTTTGTAGGCGTTGGTGACCACCGTCTGGTTTTGAACGCACGATACATCTTCGAAGCCGTTCCTTTTTAAAGCCAGGATGGTTCCCTCGAGTTGCCACGGGGTGGTGTTGGCGCTGGGCATGGGAAAATGCCACGAAATATTATCCTTCAGGATCGTAGTGGTTTTGGGGTCGAGCGCCTTGCGGCCTTCCGCCAGTTCAAACAGCCGCTGGTAATCTTCCAGCACTGTTTCGGGTGTCGTGTGCAAAACTGCAACTTTGGTTTTCATTACTCTACCTCGATCCCGTGATCGTTTCACGGTGTATGATTCCGAAATTATACCAACCATTATCCGATTTGGAATTGCTTCTTTAAAAATGAATTTCAAATGGCATTTTAATGGATCAAAAAGTGCTACACTTAAATTCAGCCATAAATACTCTGGGCGTGATTGAAAAGGGTGGTCTACATATAGAGTGAAATGTGGAATTTTCCATTGACGTTCATTGATCGCGTTCGGTTTGTCGGGGGCAGAAAATGATTTCGCTTGTTTTGATTAACTTTGATCCAATATCTGTAGCGGGAATTTTTAACTCCACCCATCGGAGAATGGTATTGCCCGACCTGGGTCGATCATGTTGTAGGGGAAGTAACCTGTGAAAAATGGGCATGTTTTATTAATGATAATTACCGGTTTTTATGATTTTGATTTTTCAAGATTTTCGTATTGAAAGGACAAAGCCATGAAACCAAAAAGACTGATCGTTGGTGCGATGATTTTGATCCTTGTAGGGATACTCACCGTATTCCTCACGCAAGGTCTTCAAAATGATCAAAAGGATTATCCTGTGTCGGTTGAAGCGACCGCCTTTTCAACCGAAGGAGCCGGTATAAAAATGGGGATGACCGGCAGCGCTGCCACAAAGGATACCCTCACCCTAAACCTCACCCTTTCCGGCATCGACCTGGGTGGAAACCTCGCCGATTTTGATCATCTGGTCTGCGACCCGCTCATATCCACCAAGGAAAACGTGGAGGTAACCTTCAAATCCCGTGAAGTCTTCCTGGGTGAACCGCATCGGGTCACCTATGTCTATCAGCTTCAAGGGAATAATTTCCGCACCCTGAACGTAAACATGGATTGGACCATCGGACCGTGCGATATTGCCCTGGATGAATCCAATGTCACCCCCGTCCCGCAACCGCTGTGGATAAATACTCATTTCACTTTTGAAGTTCCGGTGAAATAGCCGCTCTATTCAATTTACAAAAGCCAGTCAAAGCCTTATTCAGGTTTTGCATCCCATTATCCCGAAATTTGTCGTCTTTCTGGGTGAATTCCCTGGGGTGAAAAGATTCTCCATGAAGGTAATCCAGTTTTGAAGGTGAAAGATTGATATACATCCAATAAATATCACGTCACGCAAGGCAGAGGGGATTTATGAGAACGTCAACCTTCATCATCCTGATTGTCATTTCGGCAGTTTTGCTCGATCTTTTTTATTGGGCGGTGATCCGCAATCGCTGGACACAGATCAGAATTGAAGTTCAGGGATACCTGGAGAAAAAATTTCACGTCAAATTCAAACCTCCACCCCCTCGACGACCCCCAGAAAAATTAAACCTTCGCAAGCTCTTTCCTGTCATTGAAATCACGCTGATCCTGGCATTTGCGCTGTGGGTGGGCAGGGAATACCTCAACTTTGACGAAAGCGTCTGGCCAACAGGATTTGAATTTGGTACAGCCGTGCGCACAAATTATTACTGGGTTACTTTCCAAGAATGTGGATTGTGCGTTTTATGGGACGGCTCAATCAAGGGCGGAGCGCCTGCACTGGTGGATTTGCACGGGAGTTGGCTGCACCCGCTTGTGGCAATCTCCACGCTTGTTGCCGGTTTTGTGAATGGCACCAAAGTAATGTTGCTCGGAACCCTGTTCCTTGCCGGGCTTGCCCAGTGGTGGATGGCAAAGCAATTCGGCACTGGTTGGATATCGCGGTTGTACGCTGCCGCAATGGCCGTTGTCGGGGGTAATATGGCGGCCACCATGGATCTTGGAACAACGGGAATACTTTTATCCCATGTTTCTGCCTGCCTTGCCCTGGCGGGCGGGATCAGGTTTACCCAACATCCCAGCCGGAGGAACGCAGTCTTCTTGGGAATTTTATTGGCACTTCTCCTCGTGTCTGGGCAGGCATACCTTCAAGCCGGTTTTTTCCTTTCCTTTTTTCCAGCGTTGTTTATCCTTTTTTGTGGAAATCGGTGGAAAACAATACGAACTTTTACCAACCTGTTGCTCGCCTGCGGTTTGATGATCCTGTTAAGCGGTATTTTTCTTGTACCGCTGTTTCATTTCCTGCCCCAGATCGGAAAATGGGCTGAACCTGCCTTCGGTAGTGCACAATCGATCCAATTCATACCCTTGAATCTCGTGATCAATGACTATGAATTCTATCAGAATGAAACGCTCGGAAAATTACCTTACATAGGTTTCTACTCGATCTACATCGGGTGGATTCCAATTCTCCTCGCCTGCGCCGCGATAGGCTTTTGGCGTAAAGAAAATTCGCGTATATATCTTTTTTTCTGTTTTGCATTCGCTTTTGTCTTGCTGGCCAGCAGCGGGACAACATTTAGATTACTGGCACTGTTTTCCGACCGCGCTCATTTCTTCCGGTTTCCATCCATGATCAGTGGTTTCTTGATTCCATTGATACTGGGTCTGGCAGCAATTGGATTGGACAGGTTGTTGAAGATTGGTGCATTCCAATTTAGGATTCAACTACCCCACATATTACGGAGTAAAAACTTCAATATCAACTTGGTATGCTTATTTATGTTCGTGCCCTTGCTGTTTTCCATCCGTTCAGCTTATCTTTACGGGCATCGCTGGTTTTCCACGGTCAATTATGTCGAAGAAAAACATTCCATCTACGAAAAAATGGCCTTGACCGGCACGGAATGGGTAAGCATTCCAATGGCAACACATGGCTGGGTAATCCCGATCCTTGAGAACCATCTAAAACTTGCCGATTCGTTTCGCACCTGGTGGTGGGTAAATCGGGAGGATCCGTCTCCGCACCTCGTCTTGAACGAAGATCACTCAATAACCATCAAATCAGGTAGCGCATACGCCATGCTCATTTCCAACGGGAAGAAGATCCCTTGTACCGCCCATGCCAATGGAGGATATATCAATGTTCATTGCCCTCCCTCTTCCGGGGGCATCCTGACCGTGATGGAAAATTACTGGCCGGGGTGGAAGGCATGGGTCGACGGAAAACCCGCCGGATTGGACGAGAACCAGCAGTGGCTTAC
>DAOUGM010000061.1:0-13996 GCA_034428895.1 Anaerolineaceae bacterium | reverse complement strand
CAATACGAATATCTTCTCGGCAGGTACGGCACGGAGGTTACCGCGTTGTTGGAATGTGCCCTGCCGGGCGAAAATGAAACGATCCTCACCACGCCCAACTGTTGGTCGGAATTACGTTGGGCTGCCAGGACAGGCGCCGTGGAACACCTAGATGATCTACTCCTGCGGCGGGTACGCATCGGTCTGTTGTTGCCCAATGCAGCCACGAGCGAAATGGCACGCATCCGCGCCATCGTCCAACCTGAAATGGGTTGGAGTGATGCACGCTGGGATCAGGAAGAAAAAGACTATCTCAGCATCTACGAAAATACATTCAGCCCTTCTCCAAAAGGTTCCCTGTAAAAAGTGAGGACACAATGAGTAAAAATAAAAAATTCGTGCCAGCCTGGTTTGAAGGCTCTCTTCCTGAACGCAGTTTCCGCTCGCTTTTCAAGTGGGGCGACCCTGCGGCTTTCAAACATCCGAACAGCGGGCTGGTCAAGTTGATGTTGAATACATTTGATCTTCATCAGGAAGACTTGCTAAACCCTGTGGGTTACGGGCTTGAACGGGTCGAGATCGACCAACCGGTCTGCCTTCCTGTGGAGCATATTTCCTGGTTTACCAATCTTGTTGGAAATGAAAACATATTCACAGATACATATACCCGTATCCGCCGGTCCTACGGCGGTGGAACGATCGATACCTTGAGGCTGCGCAAGCACATCATCGAGAATTTGCCCGACCTGGTCATCGCTCCCCGCACCAGTGAAGAAATTCAAGAGATCATCGATTATTGCAGTGAACACCTCATTCCAATTTATATTTACAGCGCCGGTTCTTCAGTGACGCGCGGCATGGAGGCCGTAAAAGGTGGGGTCTCACTGGATATGAGCCTCCACATGAACAGGTTGATCTCCTTCAACGAGGAGGATCAAACCATAACGGTTGAGCCTGGCATGACCGGACCGCAATTGGAAGACCTGCTGAATCACGCCCCCGAACGCCTGGGAGCGCGCCGCCGCTATACCTGCGGTCATTTCCCCCAATCTTTCGAGTATTCCAGTGTCGGAGGATGGGTCGTTACCCGCGGTGCCGGGCAAAATTCCACGTATTACGGCAAGATCGAAGATATCGTCATCGCCCAGGAGTATGCCACTCCGCGTGGGAATTTCAAAACCTGTCCCCACCCGCGCAGCGCGAATGGTCCCGATTTCGACCAGATCATGATGGGCAGCGAGGGCGCGTTTGGCGTATTAACTTCGGTAACATTGCGTGTGTTCCGCTGGCAGCCCGGCAACAGGCGCCGCTTTAGTTACATGTTCAAGAACTGGGAGGACGCTCGTGATGCCTGCCGTGAAATCATGCAGGCTGAGTTTGGCTTCCCATCCGTTTTCCGACTTTCAGATCCCGAAGAGACCGACGTGGCCATGAAGCTGTATCACATCGAGGGAACCCCTGCGGACTCGGTGCTGAAAGCCCTGGGTTATCAACCCATGCAGAAATGCCTCTTCCTGGGGCATACTGAAGGCGAACGTGTGTTCTCGAACAATGTCAACCGCCAGATTCACCGCATCTGCCGCAAGCACGGCGCGTTCAACCTCGGCTTCGCCCCGGTCGTGCAGAATTGGGAAAAAGGTCGTTTCCGCGATCCCTACATGCGCGAGGATTTACAGGACTTTGGGATATTGATCGACACCCTTGAGTGCGCGGTCACCTGGTCGCAGATGGACGAGGTTCATCAAGCCGTACGCGGGTTCATCAAGAATCGTCCACAGACCATTTGCATGACGCACCTTTCACACGGTTACCCTCAGGGCGGCAACCTCTATTTCATCTTTATCGCAAAAATCAATACAATTAAGGAATATCTCGACCTTCAATACGGCATCCTGGATGCCATTCAGAAAAGCGGTGCTGCCATCAGCCATCATCACGGGGTCGGCAAGCAAACCGCCCCCTGGCTGGAAGGTCAGATTGGCACACCACAAATGGACTTGATCCGTGCCCTCAAGCACCACTTCGACCCGCTCAATATCATGAATCCCGGCGGCACCCTGGGCTTGGACATGAGTCCTGCCCAACGTGAAATGCGCTGGAGCAAAGACCTGGAGGAGTAAAATGTCGCGTGAAAATTTGCTTGCCATCGACGCCGGTACACAATCCACCCGCGCCCTGCTTTTCGACCTGAAAGGGAATCTGATCGCCAAAGCGCAGATCCCCATAGTACCCTATTACTCCACGGCACCTGGATTGGCGGAACAGGATGCCGGCGTGTTCTGGAAGGCGGTTTGCGATGCCTGCCAGAAGTTATGGCAGTTACCCGGCGTGGATAAGGAGAGTATCGCGGGCGTGGCACTCACCAGCCAACGCTCAACATTGATCAATGTGGATAAAGAAGGTCAACCTCTGCGCCCGGCCATCCATTGGCTCGATCAGCGTCGTACCCCGGGTTTAAAGCCCGTTGGCGGCATCTGGGGATTGCTTTTTAAACTTTCCAATATGACCGAAACGGTCGCTTACCTGCAGGCCGAAGCCGAATCGAACTGGCTGCAGCGTAACCAACCGGATGTATGGCAGAACACGCACAAGTATCTCCTCCTTTCCGGTTACCTCACGTATAAATTGACGGGGCGTTTTGCCGAATCCATAGGATGCATGGTCGCCTATGTTCCTTTCGATTACAAAAAGCAGCATTGGTCGGGCAAGCACGATTGGAAATGGCAGGCAGTTCCCATCAGCCAGGAAATGCTGCCCGAATTGGTCCAACCTGCCCAGCAAATCGGAGTGATCACCACCCAGGCTTCGGCTGAGACTGGAATTCCGGAAGGGCTGCCCCTCATCGCCGCTGCCGCGGATAAAGCCTGCGAAGTGATCGGATCCGGTTGTCTCGATCCCTCCATCGCCTGTCTCTCCTTTGGAACAACAGCCACCATTAACACCACCTTGCGTAAATACGTCGAGGTCATTCCCCTCATTCCGCCCTACCCCTCCGCTGTCCCAGGGGCATATTCTCTTGAAATTCAAATCTATCGCGGTTATTGGATGGTTTCCTGGTTCAAACGTGAGTTCGGCATGAGCGAGGAACGCCTGGCGAAAGAACGTGGTGTGCAAACGGAAGAATTATTCGACGACCTGGTCAATGCCGTCCCTCCCGGCTCATTGGGGCTTACATTGCAGCCGTACTGGTCTCCGGGGCTCAAGGTTCCCGGGCCCGAAGCCAAAGGCGCGGTCATCGGTTTTGGCGATGTTCATACGCGTGCTCATATGTATCGATCCATTTTGGAGGGATTGTCTTATGCTTTGCGTGAGGGTGCCGAACGCACCAGCAAGCGCACCCACATCCCAATAACTGAATTGCGTATCTCAGGTGGAGGAAGCCAAAGCCAGGCCGCCTGTCAACTGACGGCAGATATTTTTGGAATCCCAGCCACCACGCCCCATGTTTATGAAACCAGCGGGCTCGGCGCCGCCATGGACCTTGCGGTAGGGTTGAAGCTGCACCCCGATTTTGATACGGCTGTTGTGGAAATGACACATAAAGGACAGACGTATGAACCCAACACCGAAAATCACCGGATTTACGATGAGTTGTACAACCGGGTATATTGCAAAATGTATGATCGCTTAAAACCTCTTTATGACGAGATTCGCGAGATCACAGGCTACCCGCCCAGGAAGGAATAACGCTGGATTGCACAAACAAAATCCGCCAGTGTTGTTGCCAGCACTGGCGGATATTTATATGTGAGTAGACCAGAAAGTTACCTGGCATTTCTGGTTTTTTTACGAAAATCGAACGTGTACAGGGTTTGAAAACACTAAATAGTGGAAGAATCCAGAAATTCAAAGTCCGCATAAAATTTATACCATTCAAAAATGTTGGGATTGGCGGAAAGATTCGAGGAGTAAATTTCGAAAACGGATCGCAACATGGTTGTAGATAAATAAAAGGGTGTGAATTGAGCGCTCGGTAATGAATTCCAAAGCTATTTGCCCGGGATGACGTTAATATAGATATCGGCATTGCACAGATTAACGAATGCTTCGCGTTTGGTGACGAATTGATATCCCAATGGAGTTAATTCTGATCCTCATCCGTTGCGGCGGATGTTCCTCGCGGATTTGGCTTCGGTTTCGTCGACTCCATTATCATTAAGCCTGTGATCGTTGGTGTATTCGAAATTACACGAAGATGCGATCGAGGAAAGCGTTCCGTCGTAATTTGAATTTGTGCATTTGGCGGCGAAACAATCCCGCTCATCATGGGTGGTGATGAGCGCAGAATGATCAAACTCATACTCGACTTTTAAGGAATCAGCCCGCGAACAGGCTTCCCTTGCTCAATGGACGAATGACAAGCGAGGACATCCTCCAGAGGATAAACACCGCTGCTGTACTCGCCAGGAATACCGGCAGCACAATCTTTGGGATTTTCCGAAAACTCTTTTTCCACCCAGAGAATGAGCACCGGGAACGAACTGATCTACATACCAAGTTACGGAAACTCAGTAACTCCTGCTTCCTTATACTCTCCATCTGCAATAGGTAACCAGTCTATTTGGTTTGAAAATTTTCAAAAATCGTCTATCATTATTCAACAAGAAATTTTTTAGGTAATCTAAACTTCATCCTTCAAAATGGAATAACTATTACAGCAGTCGATAATCAAGCGCTTGAATTCAACTTGCCCTTAAGTTTCTGAAACGATCAAGATCAACCACATCTCAGTTTGGAGTTCGTGATGATAAAAGTACATGGCAGCAGTTTTATTGACAATGAGAATCGTGTGGTTATGCTGCGCGGAGTCAACCTCGGAGGTAGTTCCAAAATTCCTTTCCGCCCCGATGCTTCCACGTATCGCTCGGAAGGCTTTTTCGATACCCGCAATGTCTCCTTTGTCGGCAGGCCGTTTCCACTCGATGAAGCCGACGAACATTATCAGCGCCTCAAGGAATGGGGTTTCAATTGCCTGAGATTCCTGATCACCTGGGAAGCCATTGAACATTCCGGTCCAGGGATTTATGATGAAGAATATCTCGATTATCTGTACCTCGTGGTCAAAAAAGCCGGGAAATACGGTTTCTATGTGTTCATCGATCCCCACCAGGACGTCTGGTCGCGCTTCTCCGGCGGTGACGGCGCCCCGGGCTGGACGCTCGAATGCGCCGGTTTCGATATCGCCCATTTCAAATCCACTGACGCTGCCATCGTGCATCAAACTCACGGTGATCCCTTCCCGCGCATGATCTGGCCGACCAATGCGACTAAACTCGCCGCGGCCACCATGTTCACCTTGTTTTTTGCCGGCAATGATTTCGCTCCGGCAACCAAAGTAGACGGGGTCTCCATTCAGGATTTTCTGCAAAGCCATTATTTTTCATGCATCCAAAAAGTGGTCGAAAAACTCAAGGGACTTGACTGCGTGATCGGTTACGATAATTTCAACGAGCCGCAGCGGGGATATATCGGTTGCCAGGACCTCCGTCAGCGCTGCGGAGATCTTGATCTGGGCTTGTCGCCCACTCCCTGGCAATCCATGCTTCTCGGGTCCGCTTTCCCGCAGAAGGTAGCACTAGTATCGCAGGGCGTGTTCGGTCCTATGGTCAACGGCCGCAGATGGATCAACCGCGAAAAGGAATCCGCCTGGCTTCCAGGCAAAAGTTGTGTGTGGCGTGAGAATGGGGTATGGGATGTCGATGCGGCGGGGAATCCCGTGCTATTGCGTCCGTATCATTTCCAGCGGAAGGACGGTCGGTCGGCGGATTTCGTCCAGGATTACCTGCTTCCATTCACCAGGAGGTTTGCCGAGGTGGTTCATGCCGTGGATGCGGATGCCATGATCTTTGCCGAGAGCGAGGTCGAAAAGCCCGCCCCCCATTACACACAGGCACCGGAAAACAACATCGTTTTCGCCCCGCATTGGTATGACGGAGTAACCTTGCTTTTTAAACGATACATTCCCTGGCTCGGATCGAACCTTTTCACAAAAACCCCGATTTTTGGCTCAAGTCGCATTAAAAAATCGTACAAGACCCAGCTGGGCATGTATAAAGATCAAGCCAGCCAGAAACTTGGCAACGTCCCCGTGCTCATCGGCGAGATTGGAATCCCGTTCGATATGGAAAATAAAAACGCATATCACACAGGAGACTTTACCCAGCAGGCAAGATCAATGGATCGCAGCATGCACGCCCTGGAAGCCAATCTGCTCAATTACACGATCTGGAATTACACCTCGGATAATACAAACGAACGCGGAGATCGTTGGAATGATGAGGATCTTTCGATTTTCTGCCGCGATCAACAAACAGATCCGGACGACATTAATTCAGGAGGTCGGGCGCTCGAGGCCGTCGTCCGCCCGTATCCACTGCAAACCTCGGGGACGCCGCTTTCGATCGCCTTCGATTATCGAACCGGTAGTTTTAAGTATATTTTTGCACATGACCCGATCGTCACCGCCCCTACCGTCATCTTTATTCCAAGAGTACATTATCGTGACGGCATCCGTATCGAAGCCACAGCCGGGGAACTGGTGACAGACCAATCGAATCAGAGGCTGGAATACTATCCCTCAAAACCTGGAAGGCATGTTCTCCTGATCGAGCGTAAATGAGGAATGACATGATAATTATTATTATCTTAATGGAGGTGTAATAATGGCCCATCTACCTACCGACCACAGCGACGTACCGATCCGTTTGTTCAAGTCCGATTTTCTGGAATTTTTCTCTCACATCAGCCCGGTAGCCGTCGTGATCATCTGGCTGCCGGTGGCGGTTTTCTTCCTCGTCAGGGCCATCCTCCGCGCTCCAGCCGCAGCAATCCCCTGGTACATACCACTGGGGTTCATCATCGGGTTGATCCTGTGGTCGCTTGCCGAATATTTATTGCACCGCTTCGTCTTTCATTTTCCTGCCCGGAGTGAAAAGGCAAAACGCATCATTTTTCTTTTTCATGGCATCCATCACGCCCAACCGCAGATTAAAACCCGCCTGGTGATGCCTCCGGTGGTGTCGATCCCCTTGGCTGTCATCTTTTACGGATTCTTTTATCTGGTCCTGGCAGTCATCCTCAAAGCCCCGCAGTGGCTGGACCCAATTTTTTCCGCTTTCATCTTTGGTTACCTGATTTACGATCTCACCCATTATGCGACTCATCATTTCCCCATGCGCAGCGGCTATGCCAAATTTGTCAAACGTTACCATATGCAGCACCATTACAAAACCCCCGATCAACGCTTCGGAGTCAGCTCACCGCTCTGGGATGTCGTCTTCCATACCAAGCCGGAATAGACCTGGAATATGTGGGCAATTACCGTCACTGCAATCATTGTCCTGATCGTTCTCCTATGCCTTCTCTTGGCTGTACCACTGGTCAAGCGCCACCCGTTAAAAGAATATCACTCTCCTGCGGAATTTGGCCTGGCCCATGAGGCAGTAAGTTTTTCAACCAACGACGGCATTATCCTGCGCGGCTATTGGATCCCGTCTGACAGATCGACCCGCACTGTGGTCATGCTGCACGGTTACGCCGGCAGCCTGGACCCGGATTTGAAATACACTCCTCACCTGCACTCGGCAGGATACAATATTCTACTTTTTGATTTCCGCGCCCACGGCCGCAGCGCAGGAAAGATCACCACCATGGGTGCGCTTGAGCGTGCGGATGTCAAATCCGCCGTGGAAGTTGCCCGGAAGCACGGTTCAACATGGATCGCCCTGCTTGGATTTTCCATGGGCGGCAGGGCTGCCATCCTCTCCGCTCCGCAAATTCCAGAGGTCGCAGCCGTCATTTCCGATGGAGCCCCTGCACGTCTCAGCACCGCAGCCACCCAGGACCTTCATCTGCGCGGGTTGCTGCTGCCACTCGCAGCCCTGCTTTCCAGGATGATGCTGCTGGGGGCTTCGATCCTTTCCGGTGTGAATCTGTTTTCGGAAGATCCAATCCATAAGGCGGGTAAACTTCGCGGCATCCCGATCCTTTTTATCAACGGTGAACAAGACTTGTATATCACTCGCGACGAGATTGAACAAATGGTGCATGACGCCGGGCCGCTCGCCAGTCTTTGGTCCGTACCTGAAGCAAAACACCGCAATATCGAGGTCACCCGTCCGCAGGAGTATCTCCAGCGCATTCTCTCATTCCTGCAAACTCAATCAAATAACAGCCAACACCATGGAGAGGTCTATGAAACGCATTAATGGATGGTATCTTTTTGTCATCAACGCCTACTGGATCGGGCTGTCCTTCATGTGGAACAGCCTGCACGTCACAATTTTGCCCGCCGTGCTGCTGAAATACGTTCCCGAGACCCAGAAAAACACATGGCTTGGGCTGCTCACCTTCTTCGGTTTGATCCTGGCCATGCTCATCCAACCCCTTTCAGGAGCGGTGAGCGACCGCTGGCGTTCAAAGATTGGCAGGCGCAGACCTTTCATGTGGCTCGGTACCGCCGGTGATCTGGTATTCCTGGCATTGATGGGTTTTGTCGGCGGATTGCCGGCACTGTTCATCGGATACCTGGGGCTGCAAACCACATCCAACATCGCCCACGGTCCAGCCCAGGGACTGCTGCCCGACGAGATCCCGGCAGAGAAACTGGGACTTGCCAGCGGCATCAAGACTACGCTCGATATGGCCGGCATCATCCTCTCTGCGCTGCTGATGGGCTTCCTCATTTCAGCGGATGATCCCGACCCCAGGTTGTCGATCTCGGTCATCATTGCCTTCCTGGTCGTTTTCGGTCTAATCACCTTGATCTTTACCAAGGAAAAACCCACCGATACCGGCGAGCGCAATCGGATAGAATTTGGAAAACTGATTAAAAGTGTTTTCAACTTCAAGATCGATGGCGACAGGCACTACTGGTGGCTCATCGGCAGCCGGTTTCTATATCTTGTGGGTGTCTATGGCTTTCAATCTTTTGCCCAGTATTACATTCGCGATAAATTCCCCGACCAGGATCCGATCATGTTTACCCAGTTCGTGATGGGAGCGTTTGTCGTGGTGCTGATCGCTTTCAGTCTCATAGCCGGAGCGGTCAGTGACCGCATCGGTCGCAAACGGTTGCAAATCGTCTCATCCATCATTGGTGCCGTGGGTGCCGTGCTGCTGATCTTTGCCGTCACTCCATTCCAGCTGTTGGCATTCGGTGCGGTTCTGGGGATCGGTTTAGGGATTTTCATGAGCACCAACTGGGCGTTGGCCAATGAGATGGCGCCTGCGGGCGACGCCGGTAAATACATCGGGCTCACCAACCTGGCTACCGCCGGTTCGGCTGCCGTCGCCCGACTCGAAGGCCCTATGACCGATGCGCTCAACAACGCCGCTCCCGGTCAATGGTGGGGCTGGACAGCCCTGTTCGCAATTTCGGCGCTGTTGATGCTGCTATCCGCTGTCGCATTATTGAAAATACCTGAAACCAGGCGAAAAAACATCCAGGTGCATTAATACCTTATTCCGTTCTGGAATCTACAGCGCCATACCTTATAATTGAGGTATGGCGTTCATGATTGAATACCGTGGTACGTGGTCAATACCATAATCACATTGGATTACTTGCCATATCCAGGAATAATGCCTCGATGAAAAACAGATCAGTGAAACTCGGAAACCGCATCATCCCCACCCCCGCCTTCCTGCCGGACGCTACCTACGGAGTGGTACGCTCGGTGGACGCCCAGGACCTGGAGAACTGCGGTGTGAGCGCCCTGGTCATGAACACCTTTCACCTCATGCAGCGTCCCGGTTCATCTGTCATCCAATCCCTGGGGGGGCTGCACCGCATGACCGGTTGGAATGCACCGATCATCACCGATTCCGGCGGCTTTCAGGCATATTCGCTCATCCGCCAGAACCCAAAATTTGGACAAATCCATGAAAAGGGTATTACCTTCCTCCCCGAAGGCAGCAGCCGCAAATACCAGCTCACTCCCGAAAAGACCATCCAGCTTCAGATCGGCTACGGCTCGGACGTGGTCATCTGCCTGGATGACTGCACCCACGTGGACGAAGGCTATGAAGCCCAGTTGGAATCCGTCACGCGCACCGTCGCCTGGGCGAAGAAATGCAAACAGGAATTCAATAAACTGGTATCTCAAAAAGGTTTGGACGAAAACAACCGCCCTAAAATATTTGCCGTGGTGCAGGGAGGTGGTTATAAGGACCTGCGCAAACGTTGCGCGGATGACTTGCTCGGCATCGGATTCGACGGCTACGGTTTCGGCGGCTGGCCTCTGGATAAAGACAACCAGTTACTGACGGATATCATTGCGTACACGCGCGAGGTCATTCCCGAAGAATTCCCCATGCACGCCCTCGGCATCGGGCATCCGCAAAATATCCTGGCGAGTTACGAACTGGGCTATGAATTGTTCGATAGTGCCATGCCCACCCGCGACGCACGTCACGGTCGGCTTTACCGTTTTACCCTCCCCAACCGTGAGATCGATGGCGGCATTACCGGTGATTGGTTGTCCTATTATTACGTGGATAACGAACGCAATATCCGCTCCGACAAACCCATCAGCGAGTTCTGTGACTGCCCTTGCTGTAAACACTATTCCGCCGGTTACCTGTACCACCTCTTCAAGCAAGGCGACACGCTTTTCATGCGCCTGGCAACCCTCCACAACCTGCGTTTCATGGTCCAATTAACCGAGCGTATTCGGCGGAAGTATCAACATGCCTAAAGGAGAGCTGGATCTCGATGCTCTGGTGCAAAAGGTGCGTAGCGCGGAAAAATACAACGTCATCTCTCACGAGGTCGTCCGCTCCGTGTTGCTGAAGGAGATTTCGAAAGACAGAGATCCAAAAGAGTTGGTTAAATCTACGCGCAACAAATTGCACCAGGTTGGATCCGCTTACCAGGAAAAACCCATTCCCTACCGGCAATTGATTGAAGAACTGCATCTTTTACCCCCAAGATTGACCGATCCGCTCGTTCAACAATTTCTGCAAAAAGCCATGGCAGCCCATTCCTCCACGCGCGAACGGCTGCCCATCCTTCCCCGTTTCTTCTCTGAAACCTTGCGCGAGATCGCCCCGCTGCATTCCATCCTCGACCTCGCCTGCGGGCTGAATCCGCTTTCGCTCCCCTGGATGCCCCTGTCTCCCGGATTCAAGTACTCGTGCTGCGACATCTATGAGGACATGACCGCTTTTCTCAATGCATTTTTCGATCATTTCAAAATCGACGGTCGCGCGCAGATTTGCGACTTGACGCAAAATGTTCCCGCCGGCAATGCTAACCTCGCCCTGGTGTTGAAGACCATCCCCTGCCTGGAGCAGATCGACCGGGAAGCCGGCCTCCGCATCCTTGCCGGACTGCAAACCCCGAACATCCTGGTTTCCTTCCCTGCCAGAAGCCTGGGCGGCAGGTCAAAGGGCATGCTGCAGAACTACGAACGCCATTTCAACGAACTGGTTGCCGATCAAAACTGGAAGGTCACGCGTTTTGAATTCCCCGGCGAACTTGCCTTTTTGATTCAAAAATAGACGGCGAGTCGAATGAGTAAAAAATCATCCACCGTCACCCCTGAAATGATCGAAGACCTGGTAAACCGCATCTCGATTTCCCGCAAGTACAGCCATCTGGGTATCCCCGCTGCAACCATCCGCGATCTGATTGATCAGGCGCTCAAGCGCGGCGTGCAACCCTCGGATTTCGAAAAGACCGTGAAGGAAAAGCTGCACAACCTGGTCGCCCCCTATCTCGGCGATCCGGACTACGATTTGCTCGCATCCGAGCTGGGTTCGCTACCGCGCGATATCAATTCCCCTGCATTGCAAGCCTGGTGCCTGCAGGTGATGAAAGCCCATTCCTCCACTCGGGAACGCATTCCGATCCTGGGCGAATTTTATCGAACACTGTTTGAGGTTACCGGCGCACCGCGGTCCATTCTCGACCTGGCCTGCGGGCTGAATCCGTTCTCCATTCCGTGGATGCAATTGAGCCTGGATGCAGGGTATTATGCCTGCGACCTGCACCAGCCGCGCACCCTCCTGATCGATGCCTTCCTGAAGCATGTCGGGCAGGACGGCGCCGGCATTCACAGCGACATTCTGGTTCAGCCGCCCCGTCAAAATGTGGATGTTGCCTTTTTCTTCAAAGAGGCTCACCGCTTCGAACAGCGCCAGCACGGGGTCAACCGCAATTTCTTCCGCTCCATCCCGGCCAGGTTTCTCCTGGTCTCACTCCCCACCGCCAATCTCACCGGCAGACGTTCCATGCTGGAGCAGGATCGCAGTTTGATCGACCAATCCATCAGCGGGACGGACTGGAAGGTGCGGGAGATCCTCTTTGAAAACGAGATTGTATTTTGCATCGAGAAGAGCCATGAAACGTAAAGCCAGAAAGTCCTCCCGCCAGCACAATTTGCAGCCGCATCCCAAACAGGATCTGGAGAATTATCGCGCGCTCCTGGATCCCGCGGAATTCGCCCTGTTGAGCCAGGAAATCGATACTCTCCTAATTCCCTCCATCCGCATCAATCCGCTCAAGGTGGATGCTGGTTTTCCTGTGTATTTGAAGGAGAAATACGGCTGGCAGTTGGAACCCATCCCATATTGCCCGCTCGGTTTTCGGGTAACTTCCGTCCAAAGCGCAGACGTGAGCAGCGTCCTCGAGCACAAACTGGGGATGTTCTACATCCAGGAAGCGGCATCCATGCTCCCCGTGGAATTGTTTTCAATCAGCAGTAAACAAGATCAGGTTTGCCTTGATCTGGCAGCTTCACCCGGCGGGAAGACCACGCATTTGATCTCGCGCTTGAACGACCGCGGCTTGGTGGTCGCCAATGATTCCAGCCAGGGGCGCATCCCGGCACTGCGCATCGTTTTGCAGAACTGGGGAGCCGTGGGTTGTGCGGTGACGCGTTTTCCCGGTGAGAACTACGGTGCCTGGTTTCCCGAAACCTTCGACAGGGTGCTGCTCGATGCCCCCTGCAGCATGCAGGGCTTAAGGGTATCCGAGTCGCATGCCCTGCGCCCGGTGACGGAGAAAGAAAGCGCGCAGCTTTCCATCCGCCAGACCGCCCTGCTCACCAGCGCCCTGCAGGCTGTGCGCATCGGCGGAGAGGTCGTTTACTCCACCTGCACCCTGCTGCCGCAAGAGGACGAAGGCGTGATCGATAATATTCTGAAGCGCTTTGGCTCTTCCGTCAGCCTGCTGGATGCCCAGACCATCCTCCCCTCGCCCGCGCCGGGCATCAGCCGTGCGTACGAACGGCAGTTCTTCCCCGGCATGGAGAAAACCATTCGTTTGTGGCCGCACCGCTACCATACCGCCGGTTTTTTTGCCTGCATCCTGCAAAAAACCGGCTCCCTTGACCTTCCTGTGGCATCACCCCCGGCTCACGACATGGAAAAAGCCGGGTTCTTCGAAATGCCTGAGATGGATACGTTGTCCTTTTGTTGTAAGTTTGCACAGCAATACGGTTATGATCTGAAACATTACCTGGAAAATGAGAGGCGGGTTTTGGTGCGTCGTGAGCAGAAGGTATACCTCTTCCCCTCCCTCCTCCTGGAAAAATTCCCCGCTCTACCGGTTCAATCCGCCGGTCTGCTTTTAGGTGAGGACAGCGCGGAAGGCTTCATCCCCTCGCACGAATGGGTCAGCCGTTTTGGAAAAGAGTGTCAACGGGGTACCTTCATGCTGGATAGCAACAATGAAAAGCGATGGCTAAAAGGCGAAAATCTCGAAATGATACTTCCACCTGATCTGGCTTGTGAAAGCTACTTGATCCTATTGAATGAAGACCGTCAGGTCTTGGGTCGCGGCAAGGTATTAAAAAACGGGGTGAAGAATCTTCTCCCCCGGCGATTGGTTTAATCCTTTTCCACTTCGTGCAGCACGAGAGCCGCCGCCACCACCGCCGCGGTCTCCATGCGTAGTATTCTCTTCCCAAGCGTCACCGGGTGGAATCCCGCCTTGTTGGCTTGTTCAACCTCGGCTTCAGAGAAACCGCCTTCCGGTCCGATCATCACCGCGATCTTTCTCTGGTTCCGGTCT
>DAOUGM010000060.1:0-10735 GCA_034428895.1 Anaerolineaceae bacterium | reverse complement strand
AGGCAGCCCTGCGCTGGATCGCCCTTCTTCCTCCGGCGTGGTTGATGACCAGTCCTACCGTTTACATTGCGGTGGCGCTGTGCTTTGTGTTTGTAATTGTGGTGTTCATCTGATGAAACATATACACTTGATCGGAATTGGCGGCACCGGGATCTCCTCCATTGCGCGCGTACTCCTGGAAAGAGGGTACAGCGTGAGTGGTTCTGACCGCATTCTCTCCTCTCTTGCCCTCGACTTGCAAAAGGCGGGCGCCAGGGTATTCGAGGGGCATGACGCTGCGAATATCGTTGGTTCCGATCTGGTTGTCCGTTCTTCTGCCGTCCCCGATGACAACGTGGAAATGGTTGCCGCCCGGGTAGCCGGTATTCCTGTTCTCAAACGTTCCGACTTCCTGGGCAAATTGATGGAAAACGACATTTGCATCGCTGTGGCCGGTTCTCATGGCAAAACCACCACCAGCGCCATGCTTGCCTGGGTTCTCACCCGCTTGGACCTCGACCCGGGTTACATCCTGGGCGGAGTATCAAAGAACCTGGAGAGCAATGCCCACTCTGGAAAAGGCAAATATTTCGTCATCGAAGCCGACGAATATGACCATATGTTCCTCGGTCTGAACCCGTCCGTCAGTCTCATCACCAACGTGGAGTACGACCATCCTGATTGCTACCCCACCCCGGACCTGTACCTGGCTGCCTTCAAGGATTTTGTGAAAAGGTTGAGACCGCAAGGTATTCTTGTCGTGGATGGAGATCATCCGCGCAGTGCATCCCTTGTGCAATCGCTGCCCGCAACCGCTCGCGGTTTCACTTACGGATTTCTGGATTCTGTTGATTATCGTGCCCTTGACCTAGTAACCAATGACATGGGTGGAATTTCCTTTACGGTCGCTTCGAAAACCTCTCCTTCACCCATTGCTGAAGTTCGGCTTCAGGTTCCCGGAGAACACAATGTGCGTAATGCGCTGGGTGTTCTTGCGCTCGTCCACCGGTTGGGCTTCTCCGTCCCTCGCGCTTGCGCAGCATTATCCGAATTCAAGGGCACTGGCCGGCGCTTTGATATTATCGGCGAAAGTAGCGGCGTTACCGTGATTAGTGACTATGCGCACCATCCCACTAAGATAGCCGCCACGCTCTCCGCAGCCCGCCAGCGTTACCCCGGGCGCAGGCTGGTGGCGGTCTGGCAGCCGCACACCTATTCCCGCACCCGCGCCCTGGAACGTGATTTCATCGATTCTCTCGATCAGGCTCATCTGGCAGTTGTCACCGATATCTACGCTTCTCGTGAAAAACCCGAAGATTATTCTTCCCGCCAACTGGTGGATAAAATCACCTCCACTGAGGCAAAGTACATCCCCACTTTAAATGGCGTGGTCGATTTCCTGGCATCCGAACTTCGATCCGGCGATGTCCTCATCGTTCTTTCAGCCGGAGACGCAGATCGGATTTGCCCGGCGATTTTGAAGCGGCTCAATGAAAGGAAAGGCTAACATGATCGATCCAAGAAAGAACAATTTTGATTATGAAAACCATGACTTCGATGCTCAGCATCAGTTTTCCAACTTTCCCCGCATCCAGGTCAATCCGCGGCGTGTGGTTAACGAGGACGATTTCCGCTCCTTGAGCGCTCCCACGCGCCAGGAACTTATGGCTAAATTGATCGATCACGTCCGTGATCTGTAAGAGGTAAATGATGGCATTGATGAACGACCAGGTTCTTATTGACCATTTTTGCAGCCGCCTGCAGCAGGATGTGCCGCTGGCTAATCTCACTACCGCCAGGGTGGGTGGAAAAGCACGCTATTTTCTGGTCGCTCAATCCGCCGCCGAACTGGCAGACGATGTCAGCTTCCTCTGGTCCGAGAACATACCTCTCTTCATTTTGGGTAACGGTTCCAATCTGCTCATCAGCGATTCAGGGTTGGATGCGGTGGTCATTCACAATAAAGCCAAAGCCATCGTTGTCGATGACTCGCCTTCGATTACCGCCGAATCCGGCGCCAACCTGGGTACCATCGCCCGCCAGGCAGCTATTCACAACCTCACCGGTTTGGAATGGGCCTCTACCATCCCGGGATCCTTGGGCGGAGCGGTCTACGGCAATGCCGGTGCTCACGGCGGTGATATGAGCAAAAGTCTGGTCTTGGCAAACATCTTGCACCGACAAAAAGGCCAACTGTCGCTCACCGGCGAACAGATGGCTTATGGCTATCGCAGCAGCGCACTGAAGAGAGATCCCGGCAGCGCCGTGATCCTTTCAGCACAACTGAAGGTAACGAAAGGAGATGCTGCTTCCATCAAAGCACAAATGGATGAGAACTCCGCCAAACGCCGCAATTCACAACCTCCCGGTGCGAGCATGGGATCCATGTTCAAGAACCCGCAAGGTGACTACGCCGGCAGGCTCATCGAGTCGGCAGGGTTGAAAGGCGCTTCCATCGGTGGAGTTCAGGTCAGTCCTGTGCATGCCAACTTCATGGTCAATAACGGCAGCGCCACAGCGGAAGACATTCGCCGCTTGATCTTATTGGTACAAAAGACCGTCCAGGAAAAGACCGGTGTGCACCTTGACCTGGAGATCGAATTGCTTGGAAAGTGGCAGGATTAAAATGGCTGAAAAGCTGAACATCGCGGTTATTTTCGGAGGTCGTTCCGGTGAGCACGAGGTTTCCCTCATGAGTGCTCGCTCGGTCCTTTCCGTTTTGGACCCCCACAAATTTAATATTATCGAGATCGGCATATCCAAATCCGGCAAGTGGTTTACCGGTGAGCATGTTGTGGATGCGCTTGAATCCCAATCCCTCGAAAACCTGTTGCCGGTTGCATTCCTCCCTGAACCCCTGGGAGGTCAGGTATTCGTGGTCAAAGGGTTGCAGCTGGAACCTCTCGCCAAAGTGGATATTGTCTTCCCCGTCCTTCACGGCACATTCGGAGAAGACGGTTCTTTGCAGGGTGTCATGGAAATGTCCGATGTTGCCTACGTCGGCGCGGGTGTGCTTGCTTCCGCCGTGGGCATGGATAAATGCCTGTTCAAAGACGTCATGCGCGCCAACCACATCCCGGTCGTGGATTGGAAATTGGTTACCCGTTATCAGATCCACACCGAGATCGAAAAGATTTTATCCGAAGTGGAAAACACCCTCCCGTATCCGGTTTTCATCAAACCGGCAAATTTGGGTTCGTCAGTGGGCATATCCAAATGCTCCAACCGCTCCACTCTGATGGAAGGCTTGATGGACGCCGCCCGCTTTGACCGCCGCGTGTTGATCGAACGCGGGGTGAATGCCCGCGAACTGGAAGTCAGCGTTTTGGGTAATGAGAACCCCATCGCCTCTGTCCCCGGCGAAGTACGGCCGACCGCAGAGTTCTACACCTACGACGCCAAGTATATCGACGACACCTCGGAATTGATCATCCCAGCCGTTCTGGATGACGAGACCAGTGCCAAAGTGCGCCGCCTGGCCATCGCCGCCTTCAAAGCCATCGACGGTGCAGGCATGGCCCGCATCGATTTTCTGCTCGACCGAGATAACGGCGAGCTTTTCGTGAGCGAAGCCAATACCATCCCGGGTTTCACCAGCATCAGTATGTACGCCAAACTCTGGGAAGCCAGCGGCATCTCCTATGCGGAACTGGTTTCCCGCTTGATCGAACTCGCTCTCGAGCGAAAACAGGTGCGCGATGCCACCGAACGCACCTACAACAGGAGCAATGAATGAAATTTGGAAGGAACCGGCAGCCACAAACGCGCGCTGAACAGCTGCGGCAAAAACGCCAGCAGACCGTTGTTCAAAGGCGCCCGGCTGCCGAAAGCAAACCGGCACCCCGCACCGCTCCCCGCAGTACTCCTGCGGCGAATCGCAGCGTTGCGCATGTCTCGCCCGTGGTCAGCCGCAGCATTCGCTACGGTACGCCGCTGCGCGAGACCGTGAACACGCAGCCGCGCCGCAAAGTGTACTATGCGGTGGGCGCTAACGGTGTGGAAACCCGCCTGCCTTCTCTGCCCATCATCCAGTTCAACTGGCAGTGGGTATCCGGCATTCTCACCCTGGGCTGTCTCGTTCTGGCTTTGCTGCTGACCAATCTTTCCATTTTCAAAGTAAACGTCGTCAATGTTGAGGGGATGCAAAGGGTCACCCCGGGGGACCTGCAGCCCATCATCCAGCAGAACGCCTCTTCGGTGTTCACCCTTGACAAGCCAAAAATATTGAACGCCCTCGCCATCGCCTTCCCCGAGTTGAAGGATATCCGTTTCAGCCTCAGTCTGCCGGATGGTGTGACCGTTAGCGCCGTCGAACGCCAGCCGATCATGGCCTGGAAAGCCGGCGATTCCACGTTCTGGATCGACGCCGAGGGTGTGGTGATGTCTCCCCGTGGAGATGCCGGTCAGTTACTGACCGTTGAATCCAACAATAGTCTGCCGCTCGCCAAATCCGCCCGCAAGATTAGATCCGTGGTGGATTACGCGGAAATGGTAATTGAACAAAAAAATTCACCCCTCACCCCCGCCGATTCGATCAATCTGATCGATCCGGGAGCCATGAAAGCCGCCATCGAAATGAGCGCCGTCATGCCCGCCGGTTCGACCCTGGTTTACGACGCAATCGCTGGCATGGGTTGGAACGACCCGGGTGGATGGAAAGTGTATTTTGGCAACGACCTGTCCGATATCCAGTTCAAACAGGTCGAATATCAGGCGATCATGCAGCAGCTCGCCAACCAGGGCATCAACCCGGTGATGATCAACTTGAAGCACGTTGATTCGCCCTATTACCGCACGGAGTAAGTGATTGATATGAGCGATCCTATTGTAGTTGGAATTGACATCGGTACCACCAAGATCTGCACCCTCGTGGCGCGCCTCGAAGGTGAAACGGATATGCGCATTCTTGGTGTGGGGATTGAACCTTCCCAGGGCATCAAGAAGGGTACTGTAGTCGATATCGGATCGGCATCCCAGTCCATTGCGCGTGCCATTGAAAAAGCCCAGCGCACCTCCGGGCTTGAGATCACATCCGCCCTCGTCAGCCTGGCGGGTTCGCATGTTTCCGCCATGAATTCGCGCGGTGTGGTCGGCATCACCGGCGGCGTCATCACCGAGGACGATGTCTACCGCGCACTGGACGCCGCCCAGGCTGTCGCCATGCCCCACAATCGCGAGATCATTCACGTCATCCAGCGTGGCTTCACCGTCGACGGTCAGGACGGCATACAAACGCCGATCGGTTTCTCCGGTTTTAGGCTGGAAGTGGAAGCCCACATCATCACTGCCGCGGCTGCCACCGTCGAGAACCTGCGCCAGTGCGTTCAGGCTTGCGGTGTGGACGTGCTCTCCTTTGTCCTCAATCCCCTGGCCTCCGGCGAGGTCGTGCTCAACAAGACCGAACGCGAAATGGGCGTCTGCGTCTGCGATATCGGCGGGGGCACCAGCGACCTGGCGCTCTACATTAACGGCGATGTCTGGCATACCAGCGTCCTGCCGGTGGGCGGCAATCACATCACCCAGGATATTGCCATCGGTCTGCGCATCAGCCCCGATCAGGCGGAACAGGTCAAGATTCAATATGGTAACGCCAGCAAAGCTGAAATTGGCGACGGCGAGTACTTCATCCTCAAGGCATTCGGAGACGACCAACCGCAGCAGGTCAGCCGCCGCGATCTGGCGCACATCATCGAAGCCCGCGTCGAAGAAACCTTCCAGCTCCTGCATCAGGAGATCCGCCGTTCCGGCTACGACAGTCTGCTGCCTGCCGGCATGGTATTGACCGGCGGTACCAGTCTGCTTCCGGGCATCCGCCAGGTCGCCAGCCGCGTTTTGAACATGCCCGTCCGGGTTGCACGTCCGGAAAACCTGATGGGACTGGTGGATCAGCTTCAATCTCCTGCATATGCCACCAGCGTCGGCCTTTTGAAATGGTCGGAAATGATGAACACCACCATGAGTGCCGTCCCCCAATCCCGCCGCTCCTCGCACCTCAACCCCAAAGGAGCCTCGATCGATTGGGAAAAAGTAAAAAGTTGGTTGAGTCGTTTGCTACCCTAGGCATCACCCAGTCATGCCGAGTGACTGGTTTTTACTGAAACACAAATTGTTATGGAGGAAAATACTATGGAGACCAACAACAGATCAATACCGTACGCAGCACCCAACCGTAATCGCCCGCTGGAACCCGAGATCAAATCGGATGTGGAAGCCTATGCTCGCATTAAAGTAGTCGGCGTAGGCGGCGGCGGCTGTAATGCCGTCAACCGCATGATCGAAGAAGGCGTGAAAGGCATCGAGTTCATCACCGTGAACACCGATTCCCAGGCGCTCAATCAATCCAAAGCCCCCATCAAGATCCACATTGGGCCAAAAACCACCAACGGTCTCGGCGCTGGCGGCGACCCGGAAGTCGGCAAAAAGTCCGCCGAAGAATCTTCCGAGGACCTGTACAAAGTGCTTAAGGGCAGCGACATGGTATTCGTCACTGCCGGCATGGGCGGCGGAACCGGCACCGGTGCAGCCCCCATCATCGCCCAGATCGCCAAGGAAGCCCAAGCGCTCACCATCGGCGTCGTCACCCGCCCCTTCTCCTTCGAAGGTTCCAAGCGCCTTCAGTCCGCCGAACAGGGCATCGCCCGCCTCAAGGAGCACGCCGATACTTTGATCGTCATCCCCAACGACCGCCTGCTGCAAATGGTCGACCGCAAGGCCACCCTGCAGGATTCGTTCAAAACGGCTGACGATGTGCTGCGCCAGGGCATCCAGGGCATCTCCGAGGTCATCACCACCCCCGGACTCATCAACCTCGATTTCGCCGACGTCAAGAACGTGATGAAGGAAGGCGGCGCAGCCCTCATGGCTGTCGGTCGCGCCAGTGGAGAAGACCGCGCGGTCAAAGCCGCTGAACTGGCCATCTCCAACCAGCTCCTCGATATCACCATCGACGGCGCGCGCGGTATCCTCTTCAACGTCACCGGCGGTCCGAACCTGACCCTCTTCGAGGTCAACCAGGCGGCTGCCATCATCAAGGAAACCGCCCACCCCGAGGTCAACCTGATCTTCGGCGCGGTCATCGACCCCAGCATGGGAGACGACCTGCGCATCACCGTCATCGCCACCGGGTTCGATCGGACGGGAGAAGTCCGCAGATCAATGAGATCATCCTCGATCGGAATGGACGAGCAAAAGCGAGCCACGTTTCCGGTAGGCAATCAATCGGTGAGCGTGGATGCGAATATGAACGGCGGCTCCGATTTCCAACCGGTGATCATCGACACCAGGAATATCGATCTGCCGGCGTTTCTACGCAATCGCTACGAAGACAAATAGGTCTTCGGGTTGATCGCAACGATTGATCCTTGTCCTCCATAGATGGATAGGCTCTTGCCCTGCGCATGGAGCCTGTGAAAATGCTGCATCGCGACTGGCGGCCGGTCCCCGCCAGTCGCTTCCGATTAACCGCCTGTTTCAACTGTCGTTAATCGGAAGTTATTTCTCGCCGTCATGTATCCTTCCCGCTTTCACCCTTCCCTCGGCATCCGCGTGCATTTCGCGGCTGCTTGGCGCAACCCTCGTTTTTTAAGGTTGGCGCGCCGCGTTGCTTTTTCGCTTAAATTCGCCCCCTCCTCCCCGTTTTAATGTATTTTTATACCTGATCCTTTTGTTTTGAGTTTATTCAGGCGCCCCGGTTTTCCGTATCGGATAAGGCAGTCTCCTCCCCGCTGCCGCTGCGAGCCCGCAAGATTTAAGGTTAAATTTATTTCCAAAATCTTGAAACGGGTATTTGATTATGTTAGAATTGTTCCTAGATGTACGGTCACTAATTTCATATCCCCCTACATATGGGGGATATCGTTTCAAGATGAACATCAAAGCCCAAAATCCGGTCATATCTGCCGGAACATCGTCCACCAGATCAACAGGAGGGTCGCGTGCTCTGTCCGTATTGCCAGAAGGACCAGTCCAGGGTGATCGATACCACCCATGATAGCCGTGGAGGGGTGCGCCGCCGTCGCGAATGTGAGCACTGCGGTCAGCGTTTTTCAACCTACGAAAGAGCCATCCTCGCCACCCCCCTGATCATCAAGCGTTCCGGCACGCGCGAACAATTCAATCGCGAAAAACTCCTCGAAGGCATCAAGATCGCCTGCGCCAAACGCCCCGTTTCCGCCGAAGATATCAATCACCTGGTCAGTGAGATCGAGACCACGCTGCAGAAAATGGGGCGCGAAGAGGTTTCCTCCCGCGTTGTGGGCGACATGGTCATTGACGGACTGAAGCGCCTCGATCAGATCGCCTACATTCGCTACGCCATTGTCTATTTACAGTTATCCGACCTGCAATCCATACGCAAAGAGATCGACAGATTATTGGCATCCTAGGAGCGCACAATGGAATCATCCTCCCACACTTCGCAGCAGTCGTTGCTGGAATTAAGTAATATCCCCGCAAATTTACCCGCTATCGAACTTTCTGAAAACGCACGCCAGGTGCTTCTCAAGCGCTACGTGCGCCGCCAGCCCGACGGCTCTCCTGCAGAAACCGTGGAGGAGATGTTCTGGCGCGTCGCCTCCCACATCGCCAACGTCGAAACCATGTGGGCCACCGACGTGGATGCCCTGGCTCGCAAATACTACGCTCTCCTATCCTCCAAGGCGTTCTTCCCCAATTCCCCAACTTTTACTGGCGCCGGCACCCCGCTTGGTCAGCTTGCCGCCTGTTTTGTCCTGCCCATCAATGACGACATGGGGCGCGATTCGGCCGGCATTTTCCAGACGCTGCGCGATGCTGCCCTCATCCAGCAGACCGGCGGTGGCAATGGGTTTTCCTTCTCCCGCCTGCGCCCCAAGGGCGCACATGTGAAATCCTCCGCCGGGCAGGCCACCGGACCCGTGGGCTTCCTGCGCGTCTACGACAATGCCTTTGGTGAGGTCGCCCAGGGCGGCACCCGCCGCGGCGCCAACATGGCCGTCCTGCGCGTCGACCATCCGGATATCGAGGAATTCATCACCTGCAAGACCAACGAGAACCACATCACCAACTTCAACATCTCCGTGGGCATCACCGACGCCTTCATGCGCGCCGTGGAGGACGATGTCGAGTGGAACCTGCGTTTCCCCGATCTCGCCGATCCGCGTGCCAAGAACTTCAAAGGCACCTTCGAACAGGCCGAAACCGCCGGCATTCCTTTCCGCGTGTACAAGACCGTGCGCGCCCGCGACCTGTTCGAGATGATCGTCAAGCAGGCGCACCACAACGGCGAGCCTGGCCTGCTCTTCCTCGACGCCGCCAACCGCGCCAATCCCGTTCCTCATCTCTATCAACTCGAAGCCACCAATCCCTGCGGCGAACAGTGGTTGGGGCCCTACGAGAACTGCTGTCTGGGTTCGCTCAACCTCGCCCAGCACCTCGGGGTGGACCACACGCTGGATTGGAACAAGCTTCGCGACAACACCCGCCTCGCCGTGCGCTTCCTCGACGACGTGGTGGACGCCAACGCTTATGTCCCGGCTGTCCCGCAATTGAAGGAAGCCGCCCTGCGCAATCGCCGCGTTGGATTGGGCATCATGGGTCTGGCCGATGTGATGTATCACGTGGGCGTGCGCTACGGCACCCCCGCCGCCGAGGATTTTGGTTCGCAGGTGATGGAATTCGTCCGCTACCATGCCATGCAGACCAGCATCGAACTGGCGCGCGAACGCGGCGCCTTCCCCTCCATCAAAGGCAGCATCTACGACCCCGAAAACCTCGTTTGGCAGCCGCCCATCTCTCTCATCGAAAATCAGCAGTTCTGGGGGCGCCCCGCCATCGACTGGAGCCAGGTCGCCGAGGGCATCCGCCGCTACGGCATCCGCAACGCCGCCCAGACCACCGTCGCCCCCACCGGCACCATCGCCACCGTCGCCGGCTGCGAGGGCTACGGCTGCGAACCCGTCTTTGCCCTCGCCTACACCCGCCACGTCAACGACAACGGCAGCGACCTCAAGTTGACCTACGCCAGCCCCATGTTCGAGCAGGCGCTCATCGAAGCCGGCGTTTCCGAATTGGACCGCCAGGACATCTTCAGCCGGGTGATGAAGGACGGCACCTGCCAGAACGTCAAGTCCGTTCCTCCGCAGGTGAAGGATGTCTTTGTCGTCAGCGCCGATATTTCGGCCGAGGAGCACGTGCGCATGCAGGCCGCCCTCCAGGCTTTTGTCGATAATTCCCTCTCCAAGACCATCAATTTCCCAGAAACCGCCACCGTGGACGATGTTGCCACCGCCTACATGACCGCCTGGGAATTGAACTGCAAGGGCATCACCGTCTACGTTACCGGCTCGCGCGAGGAGGTCGTCCTGGAGACCCAGGCTACCGCCAGCAAGAAAGCCCCCGCCGCTGATGACGCCCAGCCCGACCAGATCAAGCTCTGGCAGGAGACCAAGAAACCCCGTCCGCGTTCCCTCATTGGACGCACATTCTCCGTTGAGACGCCCCTTGGTAAAGCCTTCATTACCATTAACGAAAACGATGCCGCCCAGCCCTTCGAGATCTTCATCAACACCGCCAAAGCCGGTTCCGATACCGCCGCTGTCAGCGAAGCCATCGGGCGTCTCATTTCTTATGTCCTGCGCCTCGCCTCCCCCATCGAGCCCTCGCAGCGTCTCACCGACCTCACCCGCCAGCTTTCCGGCATCGGCGGCGGGCGCTCCCTCGGCTTCGGTCCCAACCGCGTGCGCTCCCTGCCCGACGGCGTGGCCCAGGTGCTCGAGGA
>DAOUGM010000059.1:0-34214 GCA_034428895.1 Anaerolineaceae bacterium | reverse complement strand
GTATTGTGGCATCAAATTCAGGATGGATCTATCCCCACGCAACAGGAATGCCTGGTCATTGAAAGACATTTAAGGAGAACCGGCATAAAATCCGAAATTACGGTTAACCGTAACCCGGAGACCAAGATCAGGTGGAATTTTGGACAACCTTCTGTATCAATTGTTATTCCCACTAAGAACAATTGCGCGGTATTACAAAATCTTCTTCATACCTTATTTGAAGTGACAAATTATCCAAATTTTGAGGTCATCCTCGTCGATAACAACAGTACCGAAGAGGCTTTGAAGACCTATTACTCAAGAATTGTTGAGGACCACCCAATTCGGATTGTTAATTTTAACGAGGAATTTAATTATTCCAGGGCGAATAACCTGGGAGCATCCCTTTCCCAGTCCGATTTATTGTTGTTTATGAATAACGACATGGAAATTATTGACCCGGAGTGGTTGAACGAATTATGCCAGTGGTCGATGGTTGAAGAGATTGGCGTAGTAGGGGCAAAACTTCTCCATATGGATAATACCATTCAACATGCCGGGGTAATCCTGGGACTGCAGGGTTTTGTCGGCCATTTGTATCTTGATGTCCCTGACCATTATCACGGTATTGCCGGATCGGTAGATTGGTATCGTAATCTATATGCAGTTACCGGTGCCTGTCAAATGATGCGCAAAACAACTTTCACCGAATTGGGTGGTTATGACGAGAACTTTCAATTGGTATTCAGTGATATCGATTTATGCCTGCGGGCAATTAAAAAAGGTTACCGGAACCTCTACACACCGAACGCAGTATTGAAACACCTGGAAGGAAAATCCAGAGGATATAAAAGCCCAAACAAGGATATTCTGCGAGGATTTGATCTGTTCATGGAATGGATCCAAAAGGAAGATCCATATTATTCACCTAATTTGACCTACACCACGATCCCCATGTGCCGATGGGGTCAAGGTACAATCAACCACCGGTCCGCACAAATTGAAGAGAAGAGAAAATATATTCAGCGGGCGATTTAATTTTCGAAAGGGAACTGGGAGCTTGGAGAAAGAATTATTACGAATCTTCTTGGCAAAATCTCTTTAAACCCGAAGCGACCCCGGGCATGAACCAGCAAAACTCGATTGAAATATGGAGATGACATTAGGAAATCGAAAAATTTATTTCCCACTCCGGTCAAAGATCATCACCCAAAAAGTTTTTATAAAGATAAATAAATCCAGCCATAAAGACCAGTTATACACATAGAACAAATCCAATTGTGTTCTTTCGTCAAATGAGAGGTCATTCCGCCCATTCACCTGCCACCAGCCGGTTAATCCAGGGCGCACTGCAAAAATTAAATCGGCAGCCTCTCCCACTTCATCAATTTCTGATTGCATATAAGGACGTGGACCGATCAAGCTCATTTCACCGCGAAGTATATTAATGAGTTGGGGTAATTCATCCAGGCTGAATTTTCTGATCCACTTTCCAATCCTGGTGATTCTTCGATCATTTTCAATCTTGTGGTATTTTTTCCACTGCCGCTTGATTTCCGGATCCTTGAGCATTTCTTCCAAAACCTCTTGGGAATTATTGACCATTGTCCGGAACTTGATCAATTGGAAAGGTTTTTTATGTCTTCCAATTCTTGCCTGGGTGTAGAGCACACTTCCCGGTGAGTCAATTTTGATGAGAACAGCCAATACCAGACTGAGGATAATTAACGGGATAAATATCAGCAGACAGGAGACAAATTCAAAAATAAATTTTACAAAGCGCAATATGGGATTCAGCAAGGATTGCTGAGAGATTATTGCCGGCTGCCCGTTGATATCCAGGGGTTGCGCCATCATACTTCCAAAAATATCATTATCGATGATGAAAATGGTTTTTTGAAAGCTTAATCCAACAGACTTATATACCAGTGGGTAGTTTTGGCGCAGGTCACTAGTTGAAATCGCAAGAATATTGGTCATAATCCTTGAATTATGAACTTCTTTTTGTATTTCAGAAGACCAGGGCCTTATCGGAATCTTCGATTTCTTTATGCTTTTATCAGTATCGACTGCCAATCCGATCACAGGTCTTAATCCTAACCGCGCACACGTTAATAATTTTTCTGTAACTTGAATTATTTCCGATTCTAGCCCAACGATAACCACCGGCTCTCCCCACCAACGATATTTCGCAATCCTTTTTCGAACTAGAAAACGTCCGATTGAAATACAACCGACGGCAAAAAAGCCGCTAAGAATAAACACGGATCGCGAAAAGCTTAGTCCCTCACGCTGGATGAATATAAAAACACCGACAATTGCATATGCCAATGCAACAGCTTCAAAAACCTGTCTTAGCTCAACAACCGATGGCCGACCGTATCCAGGATATAACCCTCTTAAGGCAATCATCACAAACGAAAAAACAACCAGATAAACAATTGTACGAATGGCTTGCGGATCGAAGAGGTTTTTGGTGTCAGTTCCCATAATAAAATTGCGTACTAAGGTCACCCCACCTATTGCAACAGTAAAACCCACCAGGTCATTTATGATTAAGAGTAGAATTTCCAACCAGGGTTTTCCTGGAATCACTTCCAATTTCTTGGGACTCTTCATATTTTCCCCCCTGTGATTATTCGAATTTTTGCAAATAATCTAGAATTTTTTTATTAAATTCTTTTACATCGAAACGCAATGCGTTTTGCCTGATAATATCAGTAGAAAATTTCATGTTTTCAAATCGAAGGATCGCTCCTTCAAGCGACACCTCGTCCTGCCGATCAAAGAATACACCAGTTTTACCTTCCTCCACTGTCTCAAGTGCTCCTCCGGATCGGTAGGCAATCACGGGTCGGCCAGAAGACTGAACTTCTATCGGTACAAGGCCAAAATCTTCATCACTAGGAAAGATAAGGGCCTTGCAGTTGGCGTAGAGTTCTTTCAGCCGCTCGTCGGTAACCCTTCCAACAAATTGTACTGTATCACCAGCAATTTTTTGAAGATATTCCCGCTCCAATCCATCTCCTGCCACAATCAACTTTCTCTTTAGGTGATTACATGCATTTATGGCCACATCAACGCGTTTGTGTGATATCAGTCGGCCCGCATATAGGTAATAATCTCCAATATTGCTTGAAACCTTGAAGGTATCCACATCCACTGGGGGATAAACAACTTCAGATTCGAGTTGGTAGTTATTCTGAATTTGGTTTGCAATATTTTTGCTGTTCGTTAAAATGTGGCTAATCTTGCGAGTTTTTTTGACATCAAATTTCCGCAGGATGGGGAGTAGGGATCGAATCAAAAATATACTAAATCGGACGTAGGGAATGCTCTGAAAACTGTAAACATCCGGCTTCCATAAAAACCGGATGGGATTATGAAGGTAGCAAATATGAACTGAGGATTTCGGAGGATTAACAAATTTTGCCAGATAGCTCGCTGAAGAAATGATGATATCAAATTGCGAAAGATCGAGTGAAGAGAAACCCAGATACCATATGGGATATAATCCTTTAAACTGCCTCTCGGTCTTTACTAGGTTTGAAAAAGGAAGGGTGTGAACCTCTTTCTTTTTAAACTCGGGAAAAGTGTTTTCAGGGAAATAAACGGATGTAAAAACAGGCGCATCTGGAAAAATGTCACTGATCTTTAATGCAACTCTTTCAGAACCTCCAGGAACCACAAGTGCATCATGGATAATTGCAATTTTTTTGGTCAGAGAATCCTCCCCAAAGAATAATGCGTTCTTATACAGGACATCAGTAGATGAGCCTTACAAATTCTACCATTTCTTCAAAACAACAAAGCAAGAGATAGAGAGCATGTTTACACAATTGATGATGCTAATTAAATTCCCTTGAACCCAAATGTGTCGTTAATGGTTTTTTTTCGCCAACCTTCTTGAAAAATTCTTGTAATATAATTGCACAAAGAAAAGTGTTACGATTATGATCCCAGCAGGTAAATTTAATCTACAGGGGGCGAGTAGTTGTTTATGAGAAATTATTCCAGACAAAAATATACGTATTTAATCTTCGCAGCACTTTCGCTAGTGGAAGGTTTATTTACATTTTTTGCCATTGCTTCAATACCCTCTGATCCTAAAAACGCAATCATTGCGGGGTATTCTTCCTCCCGCTTGATTTTATTGGGAATATCACTAATACTGATTGGAATTCATGCTTTTCTCTTGATCCAATCAAAGAGGATCTTAGAGGTCCTAGATCATTTTCTATCCAAAAAACGATTTACACAGATCAGCAAATGGATAGGCGTTATTAGCGGAATTTTCCTTTGGTTGACCCTCTGGTTCCCGTCAGGCAGATTGGAAGAATTATCGGCAAGCTACCTCAGAATCAAGCCCTTGCTGCTATGGATTGAGTTTATCATTTTCCAGTATTACCTTTTTCTCAAACTGGCGGTAAATGAAATAGATTTAAAAAATGTGGCTCTCTCCAATGGCAAATGGAAGAAAACCTTTCTAATCCTATTGATAGTTTTAATGGCCGGTGCAGGAATTTTTGAACTCCTCAAATTTTTGGCTCCGGAGGATGTCGGACATCGATTAATTTATCCTCCTGGAGCTCCCCTATCAGCGCTGCAGGTCTTCTCGGTCTGGGTGCTTTTCTTGAGTGCTTTCCTCCTGGAGCAAAAAAAACCGGAATCCGCTCAAAAAACCAAGTGGATCATTATTACTTGTTTATTATTGTGGGCAATTGCTTTTGTTGTTTGGAATTCGACCCCCTTGGTTTGCACAGACGATCGCCCGGGGCCGTTCCCACCCAACGATCAATGCTATCCAGCAATAAATGATGCAGTGTACAGCATTGGGTCGCATTATACGGCGCTCGGGGAAGGCATTTATAACCGGTGGATGACAGATAAACCCTTGTATATGATTTTCCTGGCACTGGGCCAGTGGATTGCAGGGCCGAGAATTGACCGTTATTTGGTTTTTCAAATCGCCATATTATCAACAATACCTGCTTTGTTGTTCCTTCTGGGAAAAAAGTATGCAGGGTATGCAGGTGGATTATTCCTGGCTTCCCTCGCAATATTGCTTCACCAAAATGAGATCATTTTATATCGACTGGTTGGCGGAGTTAATGCAAAAGTAGAGAACACTGAATTATTAACCGCCTTATTCTTGATTCTCCTGTGTTTCACAGTATTCAAATGGTGGAATCAGTCCAACAAACTAATTTGGGCTGCAATATCAGGCGCCATATTGGGAGGGGCATCTTTACTACGATTAAATCCCCTGTTCGTTGCCCCAGTAATTATTCTTGCAACGCTCATTTTCGGATGGAAACGGAAGAAATCTCTTTTCCCAGAACTTGCGGTTTTCGTGATCGGTCTTTTGCTCGTCTTCTCTCCGGCTATTGCATCTGCGCGAGATTCGCAAGGGCAGAACTATTACTTGGCAAAAATTCAAAGTGTCATTGCCGAACGATATCCAATTAAAGGGGTAACCGAAACTTTACCAGAACCGCTACAGACAATACCATTGCAGCAACCAAGTTCAGATTACTACCAAAATGATTTTATTTATCCCCTCGTTGAAAACGAACCGAACGACGGCATGAACATAATTACATATTTTCTAAATAATCAATATAGTTCACTGGCAATCTTGCCAACAAATTTCTCATTCATCAGCATAAATGATCAAGTCAGACAGCCATTGTGGAATTTCGATTCGCGCAAGTTAATCTGGAACGCCAATCTGTCAATTGAAAACATCGTTGCCCTAGCTATAAACTGTTTGGTTGTCATAATAGGAATTTGGGTTTCAATTAAAAAGCATGGGGTGGCAGGCCTCACTGCTCTTTTGGTACAAATTGGTTATAACTTTGGTAATGCCGCAGCAAAAACCTCTGGCGGCAGGTATCTCCAACCGGTAAATTGGGTAACATTGCTTTATTTTTCGATTGGAGTCGTCGCAATATCGTCTATCGTATTAAGAGTTTGTAGACCCGCATCAACCGAAAATCCAGAATTTAAAACAGCGATTACTGACGAGGAGAACAATCGGGAAAAATATCCGTCAAAGAGACAGATCATGAAACTCTCCGGTTTGATGATCCTTTTTCTAGCTCTCGGATTGTTGGTTCCTCTGATGAACCATCTCCCCTCTCGTCTACCTCATGAGGTGAACAGTAACGCAAATCAACTTGCAGCCGATAAGCTGCAATCCACTGGTGCCATTTCCGCTGATCAATGGCAAGAATTCATACAAGATCCCGATCACCTGGTGATTCAGGGAAAAGCATACCATGCCCGTTATTATCGAAATGACTTTTACCGCAGCGGTGACCTGAGCTTCGAAATAATGCTGCTGGGTGATGACCATGTATTTGTTAGTTATCTATTCAACGACTCTCCCAAAACAACATTTACAGATGAGAGCGATGTCATCTTAATTGGCTGTAGATTGAGAGAAGATGACTTATGGGCAGCTGACAGGATCATCATGCGTTCATTTGCCATAATTCAACTTGATCATGAGCAAAGTTTCATGGTTGATCCACTAACCAATTGGAGATGTGAGTAGCGGTGGGAACGGCTGCAATACGTTATATTACATTTCAACCTCGATAATCTTTTCGATGTCAACACTGCTCAAGATTCGCCGGAATGTGATCTCGAAATACTTCCGATCAGCGCACCGTTTACGGGTGTGCTTGTGGGTTAAGTGCCTTTGGCAGATGGGATGCCTGTTCACCAAATTTCAGTGCTTGTGTTCATCACCAGGGCATGCGATTGTTGAAGACATTGTTCGATATGCGAATAGAATACAGGCGGATCGATGCCTAAAAAAATACCGTCCGCCTAATCTTCCACTGTAAAAAATTGCTGTACAGAGACATAAACAAGTAAAATTAATCATCATTTGCTTTCCGGGAGTCACCTGAATTGACCATTCCTCTGCAGGAAAAATATGCTCGCTTGAAGACCGTTCTTTCGCAGCTGCCGCTGTTCAATGCGCTTGGGGCCGAAACGCAAATTGCAATCCTGGCGGCTGCAACATTGCAGCATTTCCAGGCCGGGCAGGTGATTTACCTTGAAGGCGAACCGGCGAATTACGTTTACATCCTGGAGCGCGGTTGGGTCAAATCGACCCGCATGACCTCTGAAGGGCGTGAACAGGGTTTGCTTTTTCTGCAGCCTGTAGAAATCTTTGGCGATATTGCTGTTTTTTTGGGTACAACCTACCCGGGTACCACCACCACACTGGAAGATGTGGATGTCTGGGTTCTTCCGTCTGAAAAACTCCTTTCGCTCGTAGAGCAATATCCAGATCTGGCACTTGCCGTCATACGCAAGTTGAGCGAGCGTGTGCTGCATTATATCGGACTGGTTGAAGATTTATCTTTGAGGAGTGTTGAGGCACGACTTGCGCATACCTTGCTGAGTAATACAGAACTGCAGAATGGTCATCTGATCGTTCCACGCCGCGAGTGGACCACGTTCGATGAAATGGCAATACGGTTGGGGACAGTACGGGATGTATTGAGCCGGGCAATAAAAACGCTGGAATCGAAGGGTTATATTAAGGTCGAAAAACAGAGGATAATGATCTTGGATGCAAAGGGGTTGGCTGACCGTGCAGACCGGTAACTACTACCAAAATAATCAGTGGGATTTTATCTACACGATATTTATTATTTGAATAGTTCTACTACACCTGCGAAATCCTCTGCTAATTCCCGACCTTCCTTATGGTTCGTTCAACCTTTTAAGCATGTCCCTGATCAACAAAATCAACGAGTGGTTTCTCCCATACGCGAAATACTCGTATTATTTGGCATTGATTCCTTCACCGTAAATGATCGCAGGATTCAGTATTTTCGTGCACCCAGGTTTCTGAACTCGCCAGCAGTCCATCGATTCTTAATTGCTCGAACTTCCAGGTCTGAATCTTCATTGGTACTGGTTTTCGATATTGATTATCCCAACAACTTTTACAAACAGATTCAACCTTCCAGTTACTCAAGTATGCTGCTCAAATTTTGAATTTTGTAGTTGATGTATCTTCTGTAATTACGACTTAAGTCGTTCTCCAGTCCGTTGAAAGGATTTATATTCATCGTGGTCGTATATTGTCACGCTACCGGGAGAAAATGATGAAAAAAATTCCAACCAAGATTGCAGCCGTCCTTGCCTTGATTATTGGAGCACTGGCTGTTTTTGCAGGCGCGAAGGTTCTATTGGGCAACGATCCCGGATATTATGTGATCAACTGGTTGCCTCTCTACAATTACACTGTTGGGATCCTGACAATTTGTATTACCACCATCCTGATATTCGCCAACAACCGGTTTGCCATGCCCGCAGTCATTGGTACGTTTAGCCTTCACGCGCTGGTTATGCTTATACTGCAAATTTTCTATCATGATATCGTAGCGCCCGATAGCATCCAGGCAATGACCATTCGGCTGATCGCGTGGGCAATCATCCTGGGATTAATGTTGCTTCAGGCCAGCAAAAAAAACAATCTTAAGAAAAATCATGAGCACACCATCAGCGGAAACGACAACGTTGCAGGGTAACGGTCAGGGAAGAAATTTGACGGGCTTTTCTGCTTTCGATGGTTTATCGCGCTGGTCATGTGCGAGGCGATATGGCGAAGCCTGGAGTGCATAGTTCAGATGCAAATTTGCGTGAGATCATCTTTACCATCTTTGCATCTGACAGCCGATTCTCTTCATCAGACCTGCGTGTGGGAGTTTTGAATGGCATTGTACACCTGGCAGGGAAGGTAAATACCATGGCCGACCGTGATGCAGTGGAACAACTCGCGAGACAGGTATCTGGCATCCGTGGAGTAGTCAACCGCATCGATACTCTGGGTGCCCCCAGCCCATCACGAATTATTGATTTGGATTTTATTAATGAAAAGGAAAGAAGGATTGGATCATGACTAAATGGTTGTCGAAATGGTTGAGAAAGTTTCACCGCTGGATAGCAATTCCAACGGCATTGGCAATTCCGATCGCATTTATTATTAAATTGGTTGGAAATTCAAAAATTCTTGAAGCATGGCAAAAATTTGAAAAAATACCCTCAATCTTGATGCTGATCATGGCCTTGAGTGGGGCGTATCTTTTCCTCTTGCCTTACATCGTCAAGAACAAGCGGAAGAGAAAGTTGACTTCGCCCCAGGCGGTTGAAGTTCAAAAGCCATCCTCTGTGGAAATACAAGAAAACCAATAATACAAGAACAGTGAGGTAAATAACGTTATGAAAACTGTTGTTTTTGCTCTTGTCACAAGCTTCCATGACCTTTTTATGGTAATCTGGGTTGGAGGTTTGATCATCACGGTAATCAGTTACCTTCCGGCATTAAAATCTGTTATAAGTAACTCTCCCCAAACAAAGAGTGTAATGACCGCCTTTCAAAAGCGCCAAAGTATATGGGTCTACATTAGCATGGTTGGTTTGATCTTGACTGGCATTATGCTAAGCAGGCGTGATCCATCATTTATCAGCCTTTTCAACACTGGCAATCCATACTCCATTGCATTAACGGTCAAACATATATTAATCCTGGTTATGATTGGCATCACCCTATATCGATCCCTGGTTTTGGGTCATAAAAGATCAGTACTTACCCCTAAAAAGGAAAAATTAAGTCGTCAATTACTGATCATTAATGCGATCCTGTCTGTTTTGGTTCTAATCTCCAGCGGTGCGGTTGCTGCATTAGGCACACTCTGATCTCAAATAAAAAATGATCCGGGTGATGATGCACGGTTGGGGGTTCTGATTTCGCCTTCCTGTACACGTAATTACCTGCCTGGATAACGCCCGAATTACATCGCAATGAAGAAGACACCTGCAAGGGTGTCTCTTCGTTAATGGGTTTTAATTTTGCCGCAATAAAAGTATTTTCCCCCGGTGATAATTATTTGAAACAGGTTTAGTACTTTCAGTTCATCGATGATTTAAGAAATATCCGACCGATACGTCTTCATGCAAATCCAACCTGCTCGATCGCTTACGCATGCCGGATTAATTGAGTCTGAAAATACTGAGTTTTTGATTGGATCATAGGTGGTTGAAAGAGAAACCGTATTATGACAATTTAGATATAAGTAGTATAATTTATTTACTTCTTTCGCAATATTCATACAGTAAGGAGTTTTTTGATTTGATCGGGCAACACGTACCCAATGATCAATTTCTCATTTTGCCGGAAAATATTATCGAACCAATCTAAACTTTCATAACCTCAAGGATGAAAAAAAATAACCGCATGCCAAAAAAGCAAATTTCCGATCGATCTCCGTCTCGAACTGAACAACGCCTGAACCGTGAAAGAAGAACCATCCGTGTTATGATCGATATGTATTGCGATCACAAACATCGATCCCAACACCTCTGTGACGATTGCGGTGAATTATTTGAATACGCCATGGTTCGGATCGATAAATGTCCTTTCAAGTCCGACAAACCCACTTGTGCGAAATGTCCGATCCATTGTTATAAACCCGATATGAGAGCCAAAGTTCGCCAGGTGATGAGATTCGCGGGTCCAAGAATGATCTTTTATCACCCAATGCTGGCATTAATGCACGTGTGGGATGGATTAATCTCATTGAAAAATGAGAAAGGATGGTGAATAATAAAAATAGTCCACGCAAAGTAGCGTTCTTCAAATCAGTCATGTCGTTTAGGTCAATCTGGTGAGAGTTTATCAAACTTGAATAACTTGAGGAGGAACCCATGAGAACCGGAAAGGATAGCGATGGACTTTCAATTTGGTGGAGGAGGGGAGTCATTATTGTCATGATACTTGGCTTTGCCCTGCTGATCAACTTGACAGTCGAGTCCTATTTCACCGCTCCCCCAATTCCTGAAAAAGCAGTTACAACAGATGGAAAGGTGATCTTCACCAAGGCGGACATCGAGGCAGGTCAAGGGGTATTTTTAAAGTACGGGTTGATGGATAATGGCACGATTTGGGGACATGGCGCCTATCTCGGCCCAGATTTTTCAGCATCTTATCTGCATAACTTAAGCGTCGACGCACAGGAGAGTATCGCACAATCCAGTTATCAAAACTCATTTGAGGCGCTCACCTTGCCTGAGCAACAGGCAGTACAAGCCCAGGTAACGGATTTACTTAAAGAAAATCGCTATGATGTGTCAAGCGGCATCTTGACACTCTCAGCAGAGGAGGCAACCTCCTTTCAGAACCAGGTAACTGTCTGGTCAGACTATTTATCATCCACAGTTTCTGCTGCAGGGCTGCAAAACGAACTGATCAAACAGCCAGAACAAATCAGGCAACTCACTTCCTTTTTTGCCTGGACTGCCTGGGCATCCGTTGCGCAGCGGCCGGAAAAGCCCTATTCGTACACCAATAACTTCCCTTATGACCCCGGCGTCGGAAATGTGGCCACCACGGATACCATTTTATGGAGTGCGTTAAGTCTGATCGCATTGCTGGGTGGACTGGGGCTGGTATTATTTGTTTTCGGGCGTTGGGATTTCCTCGGATGGCGGGGTAAAAAAGAAGGTGACCTGGAAGAAATTCAACCAATTGCAGCGGCAACATCCACACCTGCCCAGCGCGCAACGATCAAGTACTTTGTGGTGGTTGGATTATTGCTGCTCCTTCAGGTGGCCATGGGAGCGCTCGTTGCCCATTACCGCGCAGAGCCTTCCTCTTTTTACGGCATTGATCTCTCGAAGATTTTCCCCAGCAACCTCAGCCGCACCTGGCATCTCCAAATCGCCATTTTCTGGATTGCGACCTCCTACGTTGCAGGCGCCTTGTTCCTCGCTCCAATTTTAAGTAAAAAAGACCCCAAATTCCAGGTTACCGGGATCAACATTCTTTTTGCTGCCCTTGTGCTGGTCGTGGGCGGCAGCCTGGCAGGCGAATGGTTGGGCATCAATGACAAGTTGGGAAACCTCTGGTTCTGGTTGGGTCATCAAGGTTGGGAGTTCCTGGAACTTGGCCGTCTTTGGCAGATCCTCCTTGCCATTGGATTGGTCTTTTGGCTTTTCCTATTGATCCGCGCCTTGAAAAATGCCAGCCGGAACCCCGATTTCAAGCAGATCGCGTACCTTTTTGCATTTGCTGCGATTGGTATTCCGATCTTTTATGTGCCGGCAATGTTCATATCCAGCACCACTAATTTTGCGGTAGTGGAAACCTGGCGCTTCTGGATCATCCATCTGTGGGTGGAAGGATTCTTTGAGCTTTTCGCCACGGTCATGGTGGCAATAATTTTCTTTGTGTTGGGAGTAACCTCAAAGAAAACATCCTTGCGGGTGATCTACCTGGACGCCATTCTTTACCTGGCAGGGGGGATTGTGGGTACAGGCCATCATTGGTACTGGACAGGTCAATCCACCTTGCCCATCGCGCTCTCATCAGTATTTTCCGCACTGGAAGTTGTGCCGCTTACGTTATTGACTCTCGACGCGTGGGACTTCATTAAAATCACCCGCGGGAAATGGGAAATAACCAAACGCCATAAATGGACCTTCTATTTCTTGATGGCAGTCGGCTTTTGGAATTTCCTCGGTGCCGGAGTGTTCGGCTTTCTGATCAATTTGCCCATCATCAGCTACTTCGAAGTTGGCACAATGCTCACCCCCAATCATGGACATACGGCACTCATGGGCGTGTTCGGTATGTTAAGCCTGGCACTGATCGTATTTGGATTACGCCAGGTTCTGGATGACATCAAGTGGAAGAAAGCCGAGAAATTTGTAGCGGTGGGATTCTGGGGTATGAATATCGGTTTATTGTTAATGTCGGTCGTCTCGCTGTTCCCGGGCGGCGTGCTGCAACTTTTGGATGTACTCAAAAATGGATATTGGCATGCGCGCAGCCAGGCATTCCTGAACCAGCCCCTGATGAAAACGATTGAATGGGCGAGAATGGGTCCAGATTTGATTTTTGCCTTGGCAGGGAGCATTCCTATGGCGATCGCCATATTGTACACTTACTGGCAGATGCGCAAAGAAAAGAAATCTGTCACCTCAAGTGATGGAGATGACAGCATTTCGTAAGCAGCAGTGGTGAAGTCATCAACCTGAAACAGGTGAAACCAACAACGCTGTTACTAAAATGCAAAGCAGTCGCAAGTGTGGTGTTTTCGGAAAATAGGCTGTCCCCCAAAGGGCAGCTTATTTTTTGATTTTATTGAATGCAATGATCGTCACAATCATCTCAACCAGAACAGATTGACACGAGTTTACCTGCACTCAGAATGTCAACTGACTCTACTCATTTTTTCGAAATTTCACAACGCTTGGAATGATCATTACATCCCATTGACCGATAGGGTAGGTGGCGTTCCCTTGCCATCCGATGGATTTGATCGTTTGGAATTTCAGAGCGCCTTAACCCTTTCATGTTACAATTTTTTATCTTATGAACGCTCTCACGCCCACCCATGAAGATCCCATGCACGGACTGACATCAAAACAGGCCGCTGAACTGCTGAAAAAATACGGCCCCAATGCAATCCCTGAAATCAAACGCAGCCTGTTGCTGGTATTTCTCAAAAAATTCTGGGCACCTGTGCCATGGATGCTTGAGATTACCATCCTGCTCGAACTTTACCTGGGCAAGAACACCGAGGCGATGGTGATCGGAGCACTGCTTGTTTTCAATGCCATATTGAGTTTTGCTCAAGAGAACCGTGCGCAGAACGCGTTGTCTCTCCTTCGTCAAAAGTTGACCGTTGAGACGCCCACCCGCCGGGATGGGCGGTGGCAGATGGTTGCTGCACAGGACCTTGTCCCGGGGGATATCATCCACCTGCGCATTGGCGATATCATCCCAGCCGACATTCGCCTCGTCGATGGCACAGTCGAAGTCGACCAATCCTCCCTGACTGGCGAATCGCTTCCGGTGGAAGCCGGTACAGGCCAGTTGGCATATGCGGGCGCGGTCGTTAAACGCGGCCAGTCAACAGGTGAGATCACCGCCACAGGCGCGAGCACAAAGTTCGGCAAGACTGCTGAACTGGTGCGCGAGGCAAAAACCGCCAGCCACCTCGGGGAGATCATTTTCTCCATTGTCAAATACCTCGTCATTGCCGATGCCATCCTGGTGGCGCTGGTGATTGGCTACGCTTTCTATGCCCGGATCGAATGGAATCAAATCCTGCCCTTTGCGCTCATCATACTGGTCGCATCGGTCCCGGTGGCACTGCCTGCCACATTTACACTCGCTACGGCCCTTGGCGCAGCCGACCTGGCGAAGCAGGGTGTGCTGGTCGCCCGTCTCTCCGCCATCGAAGAAGCCGCGGCAATGACCATCCTTGCCAGCGATAAGACCGGTACCATTACAGAAAACCGGCTCTCGCTGAATACGGTACGCACTTACCAGGGATTCAGCGAGGAAGATGTCATTCGACTTGGCTCTCTGGCTTCCCGTTCCGCCACGCAAGACCCGCTGGACCTAGCCATCATTGAAGGCGCAAACAATCGGCAGATCGATCGTAGCGGAGATCGTCTCAGCTTCACACCCTTTGAACCAGCGACGAAACGTTCCGAGGCGTTGATCGCCCTAAATGATGGACGCAGAATTCGGGTTTTGAAAGGCGCACCGCAAATGATCGCCGCACTCACGGGCGGAGGGGATATTGAATCGGATGTCGCCGAATTGGCCGGACAGGGCAACCGAGTATTGGCTGTTGCCTCTGGTCCGGAATCCGGACCCCTCCAATTAGCCGGCTTGCTCGGCCTGCAGGATACACCACGCCCCGATTCCCCGGACTTGATACGGGAACTGAACGATCTGGGAGTGCGTGTTGTGATGGTGACCGGAGATGATCCACTAACAGCCAAAGCGGTTGCGACGCAGGTGGGAATTCCCGGTGAGCCGTGTTCCGGTGAGATGCTGCGTGGAATCGATCCTCCCGGCACACCGAATTGCAGCATTTTCGCCGGCGTATACCCAGAAGACAAATTCCGCCTTGTCCAGGGATTACAAAGATCGGGTCGAGTGGTGGGTATGACAGGCGACGGCGTGAACGACGCTCCTGCACTAAAACAAGCCGAGGTGGGCATCGCGGTGGCAAATGCCACCGATGTAGCAAAAGCGGCAGCTAGCCTGGTGCTGACCACGCCGGGGTTAAGCAATATCCTGGATGCGGTAAAAACCAGCCGCCGCATTTACCAACGCATGCTGACTTATACACTCAACAAGATCATCAAGACCTTCCAGATCGCGTTATTCCTGAGCCTGGGATTTATCTTTACCGGTACGTTTGTGGTCACGCCAATGCTCATCATCCTGTTATTGTTCGCCAATGACTTTGTTACGATGTCTATTTCCACGGATAACGTTTCATATTCCCGCACGCCGGATCAATGGAAAATTCTACCGCTGGTGATCGCCTCCTTCGGTCTGGCACTGCCGGTTCTGCTGTTGTCATTTGGTTTTTTCTATGTTGCCAACCACGTCCTGCAGCTTCCGCTGGGGCAATTGCAGACGTTGATGTTCGTGATGCTGGTCTTCACCGGTCAGGCAAACGTATATCTCGTCCGTGAACGTCAGCATTTCTGGGAATCCACGCCCAGCCGCTGGATGCTGCTCGGCACGCTGGTAGATGTGATCCTGGTCGGTTTTTTTGCATCACAGGGCATCTTGATGACTGCCATCCCGTTGTCCTACGTCGCCATCAGCCTGCTGGTAGTGGCATTGTATATCCCGTGCGCGGATTGGTTAAAGATACTGATCTTCAAGTTTACGCATATTGAATGAATGTACAGGTTTTTAAACCGGCCAGGGATCCAAAAGGTTATAAACAGATTCTTGGTTTTTCACGAACTATGCGATATTTCACTTGTGCACGGATCAGGCACAACAAACTTGCCAGGCAAAGTAGACCTGGCTTATTCGCTTAACGCATCCACTGATGGTCTCAGAAAGAATTTACCAATAATCCATTAACAGAGGATTCGCCTTAAATTATTGGTGAAAATAATAATTTCATACCCTATGTTCCTTCCAATTGGCACCAGTAAATGTTCCAGGTCTGAAGGAAGACAAAGAAATTTGTTAATATGGTCAAAAACCCTCGACACACAGAAGCACCTTGAACATAGAAAAACCAGGAGCCTTCACTCACATATCCCGGTTTTTATTTTTCTCAATCTTTTATTCAGTCACAATGATGGTTCCAGACATTTGCGCGTGATGGGGCGTACAGTGATAAGGGTAGCTACCGGCAGCAGTAAATGTATAGCTGAAACTTTCACCTTTTCCAATACCGCCGGAATCGAACTCATTCGTATCACTTGTGACTGTATGCACCACTGAATCCTGATTTGTCCAGGTGACTGTAGTTCCCACCTTGACAGTTAACGTATCCGGAGCAAAAGAAAAATTTTTGATGGTAATCTCAACATTGGATGAGGAGGGAGTCGGAATTGATGGCGCGGTTTCTCCCTGGGTTGGCTGTGAAGCATACGCATTGACAGGCGCTTGCCTGTTGGAGTCGGTGGTTTGTGCAGCACATGCCGCCAATCCGAACAATAAAACGAACATTGTGGTTACCTGCAAGATTCTTGTTCTCATTTTTCTCCAATTCTTTCTCGGTCTCTTGCGGAGACGAGTCCGTGATTCCACTAATCACTATTAATAATATTGCACCTATTTATATGAAATTTGTATTAATTTACAAACCAATATGTATTTCTGGAAAATGATTCAGGAAACCAAATTTACCAAACGCACTATACTGAGAGTGCCGGTGGATCACCTGATAATTAAGATAACTTTACTTCAAGGAGATCATCCTACTGAGGTATATGATTCCAACTAAGTATTTTTTAACACAAGAATTTGATTGTCAGATAATTTCCGTGCAACGAATTCCAAGCAGATTACGTATTCATAATTACTGGGGTTTTTTTTTATTTAATGCAGATTATCATCGGAGAATTTAATGCAGAAGAAATTTAATGATCTGAAGAAAATTTTTAATGATTACCCGCGGGCTTTCTGGGTATATAACGTCGTCGTGTTTATAGACCGATTGGGTGGATTCATGCTCTACCCGTTTTTCGCATTGTACATCACCAAGAAGTTCGGGGTTGGAATGGCCACGGTTGGAATATTATTTGCAGTATTTTCCATCTCCGGCATGGTCGGACGCGCCCTCGGCGGCGCGATTGCTGATCGCATGGGTCGCAAAGGGATCATCGTCATCAGCCTTCTCCTTTCCTCTCTCTCGGCACTGGGCATGGGATTGGCACCAACCCTGGTAATTTTTGTGGCAATAGCGGTGATCGTTGGTACGTTGAGTGATATCGGAGGTCCAGCCCACGAAGCTGTGGTGGCCGATCTGCTACCGCCCGATAAGCTTGCCGAAGGATACGGCATCATCCGGGTGATCTTTAACATCGCGGTGATCATCGCACCACCGATCGCTGGCTTGCTGATCTCGCACTCGTATCTGACACTCTTCATTGTCGATGCGATAATCAGCGTGATCGCAGCCGGTGTAGTGTTCTTCTTCCTACCGGAAACTAGACCCCAAGCTCACGCCGATACAAAGCCGGAATCGATGAAACAAACTTTTGCCGGTTATTTACGTGTGCTGAAGAACACTCCCTTTGTGGCGTTCATCGGGGTGACGGTTCTTCTGACCCTCGTCTATTTGAACATGAACTCCACTCTCGGTGTTTTCCTGCGCGATCACCGAGGGTTGCCGGAAGTTGGTTATGGAACTCTGCTCAGCATAAACGCGATCCTGGTCGTTGTTTTTCAATTCTGGATCACGCACAAACTGGAAAAATATAAGCCCATGCTAATGATGGCGATTGGAACTTTTCTTTATGCGATTGGCTTTGGCATGTACGGTTTTGTGACTGGCTTCGCGATGTTCGTCACAGCCATGATCATCATCACGGTCGGTGAAATGGTCATCGCACCTTTCCAGCAATCGGTGGTGGCAAGTTATTCACCCGAGGATATGCGGGGAAGATATATGGCGGTATCAGGGTTAAGCTGGAGCATTGCGTACACTGTCGGACCTTATTTCGCGGGGTTGATCCTGGACGGTCCGAATCCGAATACGCTCTGGTACGTCAGCGGATTCATCGGAATTCTTGCAGCAATCGGTTTTCTTGTTCTAAATAAGACTCATCATCCGGTTGTTGCCGCACAAAAAGCTGATCAGGCCGTTGCAGAATAAGGGAGTCCAAAAAACTTGTTTTTGTCAAACCTGTAATCTGAATATTTTCGACTTATGATTGGAATTTCAATTTCATAAACATTGAACAACTTGGAATAGAATTGAGCAACAAATATGGAATTCAAATTTACCGGATTTTGTTCCTTCTAATCATAATTTGTCAGGTTTAGTCATTATTTAGTCTTAGCCAATGCCCGTAGATAATTTTAGTTAAGCACAATGTTTATACATTTTTTAAATCTGAAAACCAAACGCAAACCGCCCCTCAAGGATCTTGAGGGACGGTGATTTTTTGCATAATAGGGTTAGGTCATCGACAATGAAATGCCCTTCCTCGACAGGAATTCCATCACCTGCTGGTGGGAGAGCACGGATTGGGAGCCATTGCGGCTCACTTTTATGGACGCCACCGTATTCGCGTAAATCAATGCATCTTGAATTGATGCCTGCCTGATCCTGGCCGCAATGAACCCGGCGTCAAACGAATCCCCCGCGCCGGCTGTACTGACAACATCGATCTTGAATGCAGGAGCGTGGTTCGGCTGATATTTAAATCTCGTATAAGTTCCGCTTCGCTGGGGAGAACATCGCCCGGTTTGTATTCCCCTTTGATGATTTGCACTTTGATGTGTTCAGCCAATTGACGATATACCGGAATACCACTCGCACGGTTGATAATATCTTTTTGCATATATATCTCTCTCGGCTAACTGTATATTACGTTATAACGTTATAACGTTTCGAACTAACCATACACTCCGCTTTTTAGTATTTGACACTGACATTAGTCATACCCAAGCGGTGATAGTCGTCAAGAAGGATTTATCTTTTTCTTTGCTGACGCTTGGTAATTCATAACAATTTTTATTTATCCGTAATAATCAATGGATTCGATCAATGGGAGAGTATATTTCTCACCACTCTGAGAAACGAGGATAATGACATCATCAATCCACTTAACAACCCAGGCAGTTCCCATCATTCCAACATCTGAGATTGATAAAATTTTCCCTGCACTGCAACAAAAAAGAAGTGAACTCGTATACCTTTATTGAAATAGCACTTATTTACTCAACTCAATAGAGGATTTACCATGAAAAATCAATCGGTTTTTACTTCTGAACACGTGAAATGGATCGCATTCAGCCTGGCCATTTTCACATCGGTGGCTTACCTTCTCATCCGATTTAACATTCTTGGGATCGGTGACCTTGTTGCAAGCGAACAGCCGGTTGGGATCGTATATGCATCCGCCGGTTGTTACCTCGTGGGCGGGTTTTTGATCCTACTCAAGCGAAAATGGTTATGGGTGATTGGTGCAATCATTAATGCGCTGGTCGTTTTCTTCTTTTTCTCAATGTATAAAGATCAAGTTTCAGTCCTCCTCTCCGCAGGCGGCCTCATCACAAAAATCGCGCAAATCATTTTGGAAATGTCATTGGTCTACCTGATCTTCGCCACCAAACCCATTCCTTCTTCTACGAAATAGATTGGATTTATTGAACTTCCAAAGACCATTATTCCCAATTCACATTTTTAGTAACAAGGATTGTTATCTGGGAGACATACTTTTTCATGACCACACACGAGCAGAACATCAACAATCTTTTGGAAATTCATGCCCAGGACCGTCAGGCGCATTTCAATACCGATGTAAAATCCGCCATTTCCTTTTTTGACGATTCATACGTCTATGTTCGCGACGGAAAGATCCATCATTTATCTCCGGCGGAACTTGCACCCATGTTTACCAGTTATTTCAAAGGTGCCGCTTTCCAGGAATGGGATGATCTCGAACCACCCATTATTCACATTTCAGGGGATGGCGGGATGGCCTGGGTAGTGGAGCATTTTCGCATTCGTGCGACCCGGCAGGAAGACGACCAACCCATTGAACAAATCAGCGAATATGCCGGCTTGACTGTCTACGAAAAGATTGAAGGAAAATGGTTGAGGGTTGCCAATTCCTCCACTTTTGCCCGGCAATGAACATAATGGACCGGATGACCACCGATCTTGGAATCACCAACAAGATCGATGGTGGATTTTTTTCCATATCATCATGATCTCCAAAACACACAGATCAGCCGGAAAATAATGAAATTTAATAATTTTTGATGGAAGCAAAAGGGAAATAAATTATTCTTTTTGCTTACATCGATTTAGGCTTTTGTCCGATGGCACAGGAGAGCAGATTTGTTATTCTAGCGTAGTAGACCATCATTTCTCAAACAACGATCTGGTTTACATACTATAATTTCGAAAGATTCATCTACGGAGGAAAAAATGAATCGAAAACCATACCAGGCAGTCATACTGCTTCTGGCCATTTCACTTGTCTTGCACGCATGTGTTCCATCCAATTCAAATAATTTAGTCGAACCAAAAGATCCATCGATAAATGGTGGACAGTCTTCGAATGTCGAAATAGCCGCGATTTCCATCCCTGCAGTGCAAAACCCGATCGATCCCATGGCCGCAGAACCAGCTGAAATTGCACGACGATTTTTTGATGCGTATACATCAGCAATGCGCAATTCTGCACCAGTGTTTGATAGCAACGATTTTGACGCCCAGAAGTATCTGAGCTCTTCCTTTCGCCAACAGGTAATTGAAATACAGGCCGGGTTCAATGGTTCCGGTTTCGACCCAATTCTACAGACTCAGGATATTCCACAGGAATCTCCAGTAATTAAAGAAGCTCGAATCAATGGAACTCAAGCCCAAGTCGTCCTTCAATTCGGAAGCACTGGGATAGAAGAACAACCCTTCGAACGAGAAGTGTCGCTCGAATTGATCGATGGAGAATGGTTGATTGTCCCCGACTGGATCGAAGGCAGCGCTGCCACCCCTGAAAATGCCGTTGAGGATTTTTACACCTGGTACCTAGCATATATCAATAATGGAATGGAACGCAGAAACGCCTTGGTCGACCGGGCATACCGGGCTGCCCCCTACCTCTCTCCATCATTCGTTGACAATATTGATCGTTTACTCAGCGGAAGTGAAGAGGTGCTTTACGATCCCTTTATTTGCGCGCAAGATGTGCCAACCACTGTCAAAGCCGTCGCCAGATTTAATAACGGATCCAGACCGACAGTCCTGGTTGAAACAAGTTTCCCGGGGCATTATCTTACTCTGGACCTGATACGCATGAATTTCAACATGTGGGCTATCACCAACATCACTTGTGGAAGTACACCCACAGGAGTGGCCAAAGCATTCTATACGTGGGCACTCGGGTACATGACCAAAGATGAGGAAATGCATAATCCCTGGATTGATCGCGCATATTATGATAGCCCCTTTCTTTCAACCTCATTTATTAACAATTTAGATGTTCTACTTTCTTCATCTGAACTTATGATGATTGATCCGATCCTTATTGCCCAAGATTTGCCTATGGCTTTTACCACGGAAACATGCAGTGAAAAAAACTGTGCACTTGTAAACATGCAATTTGGAGATTCATTGATCCATCAATTACGCCTTGATTTTACTTCGCAAGATGGCAGCTTAAGGATTGACAAGATCTCTCATCCCAGCAACCTGCAACCTGTTGAGATGGATGGTTGGCGATCATTTATCGATGAACAATATGGATATGCGATCCGATATCCAATGGGGTGGACGATCGACAAATTTACTCTCGCAAATCAAGATTCTCGCGAAAAGGATCCATTGGTGCGAAAGCTCGATATTATTCCAACTTCCGGTGCAGAATATATCCCCTTATCAATGGAAGTGGTGCTCACATCTGAAGATGAGTTCTTTGAGTACTACTACCTGGGTGAAATACTCGAAGAAAAGCAAGTGAATGGATACACGGCTCAAGTATACCGAAGCGATCCTGGTATCATCTACTATGTATTTCAACACCCAGTTCGTGAAAATATCTGGGTCGTCATCACGGATTCAAACACCCAGTTCCCGGGGAGAGAAGAGTATGCCCGATCGATAGAAGGGATTTTAAATACTTTTGTGTCTACGATTTCTTTCGAGTGAAATTTTCGGGTTAGGAATAATGCGAACAGTTTTAATTTCCTTGATTACCATAATCATTAGCCTGTCCCTGGTGCTCAGCGATTGCCAACCTGCCCAAGGACAGGCAGCCGTGCTGCGCTTCGACCGACTCGACATCACTGATGGTCTTTCCCAAAATACCATTAATGCCATCTTGCAGGACAAGCGGGGATTCATATGGATAGGCACATCCGATGGACTTAACCGCTATGATGGATATTCTTTTACTGTTTATCGCCATCAAAAGGATAACCTGAACAGCCCAGCAGACAACACCATCCTGTCTTTATACGAAGACAGCCATCAAATGCTCTGGGTGGGAACAACCAAAGGATTGGATCGCTATGATCCATCCACCAATAGTTTTCAAAGTGTGCCGGTTACAAGTTTGAATAATGTTCAAACCTTGACAGAAGACAATTCCAATCGGCTGTGGATTGGAACACGCTCGCAAGGGATGTGGGTATTGGATTTAACCTCTGATCGACTGGAACAATTTAAATTTAAAACTCAGGATTCCATTTTGTTGGATCATACTTCAATTTTTCAAATCCTTATTTCCATTTCCGGAGAAATATGGATAGCCACCGATGACGGTTTGTTCCGTTCCGATCCTTCCGGATCGAAAACCGAACATTACCACCTCAGCCGAACAAACCCCGATTCCCCAACCAGCAATCAAGTTCGTTCATTGCACGAGGATTCATCCGGCTTAATATGGATAGGCACAGATGGTGGAGGTATTAATGTCCTTGACCCCGGAACTGGCACATTTTCCTTTTTCATGAATTCCTCCCAGGATCGCAACAGTCTGGGAGATAACCGAGTTGTAGACATTCTAGAAGACCGAACTGGTGTGTTGTGGTTAGCTACGCCATCCGGATTGGAACAATATAATAAAAAAACCCGAAAATTTATCCATTTCAAACATGATCCATTCAATGCAAACAGTATCAGTGGGAGCCATTTGCTCACCCTATTTGAAGATCGTTCCGGTGTTATCTGGATCGGCACTCATGAAGCAGGTCTTTCGCGTTATCGACCCGCGGCAAATCGCTTCGACCTCTATCAACAATCTCTTAACCCGAACAATGCTTTTTCTGATGATGGTTTACCAGGTAGTCCCATACAGGTAATTTTGGAAGATCGTTATGGCGATTTGTGGATCGGTGGAGCAGAAGGTACCCTCAGCCGATTCGAACCGCAAACAGGCTCATGGGCAAACTTTCACCACGATACTCTAAATCCGGCCAGTTTATCGAGCAGCAGTGTTACCGCTTTGGCTGAAGATAATCAAGGCCGTCTTTGGATTGGCACATTTGGCGGAGGATTGGATGCATTTGATCCGAAAAGTGGATATTTTGAGCACTTTCGATATATTTATGGCGATCCAAACAGTTTGAGTTCGAATAATATTTCGGCGTTGCTCGTCGACGGATCAGGCAGCCTTTGGATTGGCACGAATGGATCCGGCCTCAATAATCTGGATTCCTCATCCGGGAATTTTAAGCGCTATCAGCACGATCCTTCTAATCCAAATTCACTTGGTAGTGATCATGTAACCACACTTTTCGAGGATCATTCAGGAACTTTGTGGATCGGGACCTTTGATGGCAGCCTGAATCGATTCGACCCCATAAATGCATCGTTCCAGAAATTCCCATTAGGTGCATACGGACCTGATAACCTCAGCCAAGATCAAGTGTTCAGTATTGCAGAATATCCTTCGGGTATACTTTGGTTCGGAACTAATAATGGATTATATCGATTAGATATGAATAATGAATCCATCCTTCAATTTCAAATCCCATCGAATACCATAAATTGCATTCTGCCTGATGGTAAAGGCTATCTATGGTTATCAACAACCAATGGTTTGGTACAATTCGACACCACAAATGGAATTTCCCGGACATTTACAGTTGCAGATGGTTTGCAGAGTCCTGAGTTCCTGACCGGTTCCTGCTGTAAAAGTCGAGGTGGAAAATTCTATTTTGGTGGTGTGAAAGGTTTAAACTCTTTTTACCCTGATGAAGCTGCAGAACGAGACCCTTTACCCGAAGCAAGTATCAGCGCTATATATAAAAATGGTCAACGGCTGCCAGGGAATTTCAACGAGAGTACACCGATTATGCTTTCTCACGCGGACGAAACGATCGTCTTTGAATTCTCCACATTTGATTACAACTCCGTTGAAAGATCCCAATTCAAGTATATTCTTGAAGGGTTTGATAAAAAATGGAGCGAAGTGGGTAACCGCCGTTATGTAAATTACACCAGACTACCTCCAGGGAATTTCATCTTCCACGTCAGAGCTGCCGATGATGAGGGACATTGGAGTGAGACTGGTGCAAACATTGCGGTAACAGTAAAGCCGGCTTTCTGGCAGACTGTCTGGTTTCGAGTATTAATGGGGATGGTCATCATAGGGGTATTCTATGGAATTTATCAGCTGCGCCTAAGATCGATTAAAAGGCGCAATGTTGCCTTAAAGCAGCAGGTGGAGGAGCTCAGCCAGGAAGTTAAAGCTGCTGCCGTCGAAGCCGAACGAAATCGCATGGCAAGAGACTTACACGATTCAGTCACCCAATCTCTCTACAGTCTGGTCTTGCTCACCGAGGCTGGTGTGCGATCCATAGATTCTCAAATTCAAAGAGATGCCGAATCCCACCTGCGTGAGATAAAAACTACACTTATCCGCCTTGGAGAAATCGCACAGCAAACGCTGCAAGAGATGCGCCTGATGGTTTATCAATTGCGTCCGGTTATCTTGGAAACACAAGGTCTGACAGGTGCACTGGAACAACGACTTGAATCAATAGAACGCCGGGCCGGTTTGAATGCCCGACTGATCATTGAAGGCGCTCCGACTTTATCCGATGTAGAGGAACAGGAGCTTTTTTCTCTGGCACAAGAAGCCCTCAACAATACCCTCAAACATTCAGGCGCACGATCAATCATTGTGCGTTTGATCGCAACACATTCCTGCATCTCATTGGAAGTTCGAGATGACGGTCATGGTTTTGATCCGAATCGAGTTACCCAAGGTGGCTTTGGATTGCAGAGTATGCAACAACGAGCAGAAAAATTAGGTGGGAAGTTGGAGATTGATACAACTCCGGGCCTTGGCACAAGGATTTCATTCACTCGAAAAATTGGAGATTCAATGTGACAGAAGAAATTCGAATTTTGATCGCTGATGATCACAGTATCGTGCGTGAAGGTTTACGTGCTTTGATCCAAACAGAAACCGGGATGATACTGGTCGGAGAAGCGGACAATGGTCAAAAAGCGGTAGAACTCGTGCACGCACTTAAACCTGACATACTTCTATTGGATATGGTGATGCCGGGAATGAGCGGTTTGGAGGTGCTCGAAGCACTAAAATCAGAATCCTCCGTTCGCATTCTGATTTTAACCAGCTTCTCTGAAGACGAACTTGTTTTTCCCGCAATCAAATCCGGAGCAGATGGCTATTTATTAAAAAACGCTTCTCCCAGCATACTACTCCAGTCTATCCGTGATGTATATGCGGGGTTATCTTCGATTTCCCCATCAATTGCTGCCCGCCTGATGAACGAGCTCCGAGCTCCGTGCGACCTTCCCCCAACAGAAGAACCTCTTTCAGATCGTGAAGTCGAAATCCTGCGCTTAATCGCACAGGGCTTATCAAATGATGAGATTGCCTGCCATCTTTTTATCAGCGAAGGCACTGTTCGATCGCATGTCAGCCGAATATTGGGCAAACTTCACCTCGCCAATCGTACCCAAGCCGCCCTTTATGCCCTACGAGAGGGGTTGGCATCTTTGTAATAGTAATCAACGGAAAGTAAAAAAATGTAGGCTTGTTAATCCAAGTTTAGGCTTTTTATCAGTGCATCAAAGAAAATAAAGGTAATACCTACTGGCGGAGAAATGTGTTTTTTGTCTCGTTCCAATCCAGCCACAAGAACCAGAATTAAAAGCAATCCAATTTGGCCGGTTCGTTAAAAGATTATGTCAGGGATAGGTCAACCACACCAGGCTTGTACCCCCGGCTGTCATGACGAATGAACCATTGGAGAGAGCTTGTTTCAAATTTTGTAAACCATGAAAATATTCCTCATCACTAATTAAATAAAGCATGGAATACCCTTTGTTTTCGATCAGCTTTAGGTATTCATTTCCGATCTCAACTTTCCCGTCATCAATCGTATCAACCCGTAAAGGTGTAAATTCGTTCCGAATCGCAGCCTGGTGGATCGCATTTATTACAGGATATCGTGCTTTGTCGGCAATCGCTGTACCGGGGAAGAAAAATGAGATAGGCCGCGCGTCGATCTGATCATGTGATTGAGTCACGACGCATATAAAGCCGCCTTTCTTTATAACCCGGCCGATTTCCTTAAACATTTGGTCCAGGTCGGGAACGTGATGAATCACATCGGTCATGTAAACGAAGTCAAAGAAATGATCCGGATGAGGAATTGAAGCTGCATCGCCCAACGAGAAAATGATGGCGCTGTTTTTCTTTGCCGCCTTTTCCAGCATCCCCTCCGATGGATCGATACCAAACACACTGGCACCGGTGATTTTTTGCAGGACAGAGGTGTAATTACCCGTACCACAGCCGATATCCAATATCCTGGTATCATGTTTAATTTCTACCACTTTACAAAACTGGTCGATTAACTCGGCATCCGCATCGCGCACATCATCATAAGTCCTGCTAATTTTGTTGTAGTCTATCTTCCCCATCATTTATCTTCCCCTATCTGAATTTCAATTTTCACTGACCAGCCACGGTGAATCATTGTACAACAAAACCACGTTAAACGATGAGGGGATACTTGTATCTTCGCGCCACCTCCTGCGGGTCGATTGTTATCAGCTCTCCCAACTCATTTCTCTTTCGATCTGCATTGGTGAGGATCGACTCGCAGCAGGCCGCTCCACTTGGTTGCAGTTGTTCCTTCATTTTATATTTCTTCGTTTCGGGTTTTGATTTTATAAATCAGTTGTGATACCATAATACTTACAGCAAATGAAATGAACAAAAAGCCTTAATCCCTGGATCACGAGTTGGACAGGGTTATGAAGTGTAAAAACTTTAAAGGACTAAAGCTGATATTTGTCATTTCCTTTGCCTTTTTCTTGGGTGCAGGGAGCATCAACCTTGCCAATGCTCAAGACAAACCCGATCAAGAACCCGACCGCAAAGCCAATTTTTCCATAGAAGTGACCTATTACGATTGGTGGCTGACAAAATGGTCAGATAATTCCGTCGTCTGCTCGATCTCAATCGAATATGAAGGAATGCCCGCCGCAAATGAAATTATCAGAGTTTGCGGGCGATACCTTTACGATCAATGGCTACAATCAAATCCCTGCACAGCAGCTGAAAATGGCGGAGATGTCCATACTTGCAAGGGTTTGTATTTTTTTAGGAATGGGCCCTACACCGTGGAAAAAGAGATGATCGTAGACTTACCCGCTCCTCAGGTGTGGTTGAACATTACCGGCTGCACCTTTGAGGATGGGAACAACCTTTGCCGGGGAACCCCAATGTTAACCTTAACCGGTGAAGAACTGCTGCCGAATGAGAAGATCATTCGTGTGGAAGGCGCATTGGAAGGTACCGAGTTTTCCTGCACGAGCAGCGAATGCACAATCCCCCTGGGGATTACTGATGAGCGGGGAGCTAAACTCACTTTCTGGGGAAATTCCAGTTATGGGGATTCCACGGAGGTGTTTGAAGCGCTCATCCGTGTTGTCGCTGCTGAAAACAAAACCGAACCAACTACCAGCGAGCCAGTTACGACAGAAGAGCCAACTGTTACGGGTGTACCAACCAACACTGAAGATTCAACTCCAATTATGGAACCTGGTGAAACCCAAGAACCCAGTCTCACGGCATATTATGTAGATGTGATCAGTTCACAATGGAAAGGTGAGGAAATTTCCTCCTGCGCCACCATCTGGGGGGCTTTTCCAGATGTGCAGGGACCGCCGCACTGGTTGGACACTCCTCAGGACGCGTCAGGGTTAAATTCCAGCCTGCCTGTGTATTATCTTTCAGCCATGCTGATCCGCAATGGGACAGTGGATGCGTCTGATTGCCCATCCGGCGGGTTGGAATCGCTGCAAACAGCCAATCTATGCGGGGTTGAGAAAGCCTCCGAAGCTGCAACCGCCTGGCAAAACCAATTCAATGATGACATCCTTTCCGTTTCAACAAGCACTGGTATACCCGGGCAGCTATTAAAAAATCTCTTTTATCGTGAGAGTCAGCTCTGGCCCGGGATTTATAAGGATGTCAACGAGGTGGGACTCGGACAACTCACAGAGGAAGGCGCCGAGGCAGCCCTGCTGTGGAACCCTGATTTTTATGTAAAATTTTGTCCGTTGGTTTTTTCCAATGAGACCTGCGACCTGGGTTATGGAAACCTGGGGCTAGACGAGCAACTTATCCTGCGCGGCGCCCTGTTGCAGGAAGCCAACACTTCGTGCACAGACTGCCCACTGGGAATCGATCTATCAGAGGTGAATTTCAGCATTCAGATCTTTGCCGAGACACTACAGGGAAATTGCGGGCAGGTTAATGCCATGTATAAAAACCTGACGCGCTTATCCGCAGGTAAATTAAGCAGTTACGAAGACCTGTGGCGCTTTACCCTGATCAATTATCACGCCGGACCGGGTTGCCTCTGGAATGCAATAGGGCGCGCATGGGATGTAGACGATCCATTGGATTGGGAGCATGTGGCTCCGAACTTATATCCAGAATGCCGCAGCGTAGTGGACTATGTTGTTGCAGTTTCGGAAGGCAATACCACGCAGGTCTCGGTATTTTCCACCCCCTTACCCACAGCGACTCCAACAGTTGCCACGCCTACACGCACGCCAACCCGCACCAGAACACCCACCCTGACACGCACGCCATCCCAAACTCCAACCACCACTTTGACCCCAAGCCTTACGGCCACAGAAACGGATACCCCGACCCCTACCGAAACAGAGACCGCACCTTAATCCCATATAGGCAGCAAGGCATTATCCGTTGAACGCCTTCGAGTGTAAAATGGCTATATGAGTCCGCGACTTCTCGAGACGAAATTTCATATACCTGCATGGAAACCAGAAGGGGTTTCCCGCCCGCGTTTGTTGGAAAAACTGCAAACGGGCTTGAGTGAAAAGAAAAAACTGACATTAATTTCAGCGCCGCCCGGTTACGGAAAAACCACTCTTCTGGAAGAATGGATCCATTCGCTGCCCAATAATGACCATGTCGCATGGCTATCCCTGGATCAGGTCGATAATGACCCTGCTCATTTTCTGTTGTATTTCTTGACCGCACTTCAACGCATCGACAATGATCTGGGACAAGGCGCTTTAAGCCTGCTCGGAATCCCGCAAATGCCCCCGTTGATTGCCTTTTTTGACGAACTCATTAATGATCTTTCGCTAAAAGAAAACAATTTTATGCTCATATTGGATGACTATCACGTCATCAGCAATTCGGAAATCCATAAAGGTGTGGAATACTTTATTGAACATCAACCGTCATCGTTTCACCTGGTCATCACCACACGAGAAGACCCTCCCTTGTCATTGGCACGGCTGCGTGCAAACAATATGCTGACCGAGATTCGCGCTCGCGATTTACAATTTGCCGTTGACGAAGCGACAATATTCTTCAATCATTCCATGCGCTTGAGTCTACCGCCGGATGCCATCCAAATTATTATCACCCGCACCGAAGGTTGGGCTGTCGGACTTCAATTGGCTGCTCTGGCAATGAAAAATGTATCAGATCAGCAAGACTTTTTGGCTGATTTCAGCGGCAGCCACCGTTATATCGTGGATTACCTGCTGGACGAGGTTCTCAAACAACAACCACCCGAGATTCGCGAGTTTCTAGAAAAGACCGCCGTCCTCAATCGCTTCAATGCAGATCTATGCCTGGCGGTAACTGGCAACACCAATAGCGCGGAGATTTTATTCCAACTGGAGAAATCCAACTTATTTCTGATCCCGCTGGACGACCAACGCGGCTGGTACCGCTATCATCATCTCTTTGGAGATGTGTTGCAGGCAAGTTTTTCAGCAAATGAAAAATCAAAATTACTCACCAATGCAGCCATCTGGTTTGAATCACAGGGTTTGGTTGCCGAAGCCATATCCAGCTGGTTAGCCGTGAAGTCCTTTGAATCCGCTGCCAGGTTAATTGGCTGCCTTGTACCTGACCTGATCAGGACTGGAGAACTACAAACCCTGCTTGGCTGGTTAAATGCCTTACCTGACGAAATCATCTTGCAAGACTCAGAATTGGTTTCGTATAAAACACTCGCATTGTTAATGACAGGGCAAATCAACCTGGCGATGGAATTTGCAGATCATGCCTTCCAAAAGTCACCGAAGCAAGGCAAAATCAACCGCCCGGGTCGGCTACTTGCCATGCAATCCTTGATCGCTTCACTGGTCGGCAGGGGAGACCCGGGTAAGTTGGCAAGGGAAGCATTGGAACAAATCGAAGAAGACGATCTCATTTTTCGAGCCTTGGCTCTCATTTCGATTGGTAATTCCTGTTCGTGGGAGGCTAACCTTCAGGCTTCCAGCCAGGCATTTCGCGAATCATGGGAACTAGGCAGGCGGATGAATCATCCGTTTGTCGCATTCATTGCGCTCACAAACCTGGTTTTTAATCTACAGGATATGGGTCGGCTGCGTGAAGCTGAATCACTTTGCCGTGCCGCCCTGGCAGACCATGTGGATAACCGAGGCCGTCATTTGCCAATCGCGGCGATCCTTTACTCGCCGCTGGCATGCATCTGTTTTGAAAAAGGAGATTTCGAAGAGGCAAAAAAATTGGCTAAAGATGGATTGGCAACCTGCCAGCGGTTGGCCTTGCACAACATCATGGGCGGTGAACTTGAAATTACACTTGCACGTGTAGCATTTGAGGAGCATCACGTGCAGGAGGCAGTAGATCTACTAAATAATACTGCCGAGATCGCCCGAGCCAATGGAATGGCAATCATCATTTATAAAATAACCGTCGTCCAATTGGATCTTTATTTGCTCATGGGTAAACTGTCAGACGCGAAAATAAAACTGGACGAATTGAAAGCTCTGGCTCATTCCGATCTATGGAATCCAGATCCTGTATTGGAATACTTTTCGCTGCGCTATCAAGCTGCGGTAGGTCCATCTGAAAAAGAACTCTCATCGCTGGATGAACTCGAAAAAGACTCCTTACGCAGGGATTACATCAAAAGAGCTATGTATGCCGAGATCTATAAAGCCATAATTTTGCAGCATAACAACCGGTTGACTGAAGCCCGTCAAAGTATTGAATCCGCTCTGCAAAAAGCTGCACCTGAAGGATATCTAAGTCTATTCTACCCACACCCGGGTCGCCCGACTCTGCCAGTCCTTGAACTCGTACGCACAGCCGCACCGGATTTTGTGGAACGAATTTTGAAGAACTCACAACCAGCCATTCTTCCTTCATCATTGAAAAGTCAACTCCCGGATCCTCTCAGTGAACAGGAGATGAGAGTTTTAAAATTGATCATGGCAGGTAAATCCAACCAGGAAATTGCCGACATTTTGGTGATCAGTGTAGGTACAGCCAAGTGGCATGTACATAATATCCTGAGAAAACTGGATGTCAATAATCGCCCCCAGGCAATAGCCCGGGCTCTCGAGTTGGGGCTGGAGCCTTGATTTTCGAACAAATAAGTTAGATTTCAGATTAATACTGCTGGTTTTCCCCTTTTTTACTATTTCCCTATCCATTTAACCTACCCTTGAGCCTATCGATGGATAGGCGACAAGCCAATCCTGTAGATGTAAACTTTGATCGTAATCATACACGGAACGATATAGAGGTCTTCACAATAATCGTGTCATAACTTTAGGGAACCTTTCGCCCCCCTTCCGGATGCTCGTAAACGGAAAGTAACAACGTGTTAATTCAAAGTGAGGAACAACACAAATATTTGTTTTTTTCAGGAGATCACCAGGAAAAGTATGAACATTGTAATCAGCGAAGAAAAGGATATGACCAGTCAGACTATTACGCTTTTTCTGGTCAGGCAGAAGATCCGCCTGATCTGGCATGAATCAGATACCGGAGTGATCAAATGGAACCTGGATTTGATGGGTAATCTGTCGTTATTTTCAAAAGATAAAAGGAAGAGGGGCGTTTCTTTTGCATTGGATGGATCGGAAGATGACAGGAAAGGATGGTTGGAGAAATCAAATACCGGGTGTGAAAAACTTCAATATTACTTGGCAGTGTCTGATTCTCATGTTCAAGTATGAAGTATTTCAAGGAAGCCCCTCAAGGAGGGTACCTCACAAAATAAATGAATCGTTCTGTAGTTTTTTGGAAATTTGGGAGATCATTATTATGAAAACTGCAATAATCGTAACAACCGGCAGCGCTGCCATCCTTTTGTTCTGGTATTTCGCCTCCCGTGTGATCATCCATGCGTTGGGTGTAATGCTGTTGAACTTTGTTGGATCCGACTTTTTCCTCACCGTCTTGGACAAGGTAATCGGATTGATGTCGATTTTAGTAATGGGTTAATGCCAGTTTGAATGCCTCCTATTTTTACCAGCATTATTCTCATTACTACTAATCTTAATCAAGGTCTGCGGTGCACAATTCCTTTATAAAAGCAAAATCGCAGACCTTCATCTTTCTTTCAACCTAATAATTTCGCCGCAGATAAAACTATTGATTTACCAACCTGTGATTTCCAGGGATTCTTCGAGAAAATAATAAAATCCACATCTGATAACAAATTGGAAATTTACCAACAGAATAAATCACGCCACTGGATTGAACCGAAAAAACCAATAATGAAAGTGAAAAAATGAAAACAATGCGAACAATACTTATCATCTTTACTTGTTCATTAATTCTTCTTGGATTACTGCTTTTCTTGGGATTGGTCACCCAACCAAAATCATTCCCTCGATATTCCGAAAAAAACCAGCAGTTAAGCACAATACCGCTACCCGCCGGACTCCCGGCTCCAGTGGAGCGTTTTTACCGCACCGTATATGGTGAGAACATCCCGGTAATTACAAATGTGGTTCTTCAAGGTCGGGCGACAATGAAACCGTTTCTGAATATCCCCATTCCTGCGCGATTCGTTTTTGTACACAATGCCGGCAAGGATTACCGCCATTATTTTGAAGCCACCCTTTTCGGACTTCCAATAATGAAGATCAATGAAGGTTATATCGATGGCAAGAGTTTCTTTGAAGGTCCGATGGGCAGTTACTCCAACGACCCAAATTCCAACCAGGGCGCGAACCTGGCGCTTTGGGCGGAGGCAACCTGGTTCCCGGCAATTTGGATCACAGATGCGCGCGTCCGTTGGGAAGCTATAGATGAATACACAGCAATTTTGTTTGTACCATTTGAAAAAGCTGAAGAAAACTTTATCGTACGCTTCAACCCTCAGACCGGCCTGATCGATACAATGGAAACCATGCGGTACCGTGAATCCGGTGAAGATAAGGCCAAAATTTTATGGATCGCAAGAAATGAAGCAGGTCAGCCGGTTGCCAGAACCAATATCAATGCAGTCGGTTCGGTAATGTGGCTGGATCAGGGTACACCGTGGGCGATCTTCAACGTGGAAGAACTGGTTTACAACGTTGACGTCTCCACTTATATCCTTCAGAAGGGACAATAGATTGATAGACCGACAAAAAGAATGCAGGTCGATCAACGCAATTTACGATACTTTCGTGTGGAGTAGACCTTTATCAATTCCTCTCAATCATCGAAAAACGTTACGGAAGGGAAAACCACATGGTCAATGAAATCAAAGGAAAATCCAGGTCGGCATACGCAATCAGAGTGAAAAATCATCTTGAATCACGTTGGAGTTCGTTTTTTGAAGGCTGGACCATCACCAACCTGGCGAATGGAGACGTGCTTCTCAGCAATCACGATGTGGATCAGGCTGGATTGCATGGTGTTTTGAACAGGATCCGCGATTTGAATCTCACCTTGCTTTCTGTGAT
>DAOUGM010000058.1:0-22072 GCA_034428895.1 Anaerolineaceae bacterium | reverse complement strand
GGCGTCCTGCCGGAACCCGCGCCCGGGTTGGTGAACGCCGTGGTGCAAGCCGCCGCTGTCAGCGGGCTGAACCTGACCGGTTTCGCCACCAAGAACGCCGTGGAACCGGTCGAAATGGAATGGAAAACCGGCCTGTCGCGGGGGGAGTATTTGCCGGTGAACATGCAGAAGATCGCGCGCGAGGCCATCCGCGACACACTGAACGAGATCGGCGAACCCACGGAATACATCGAACTGCACACCGCCGCCATGTGCGCGCTGGCCAACGGCAAGGCGTTTCCGCCCTCCATCCAGCTGCTCACCCACGACAAAGCCGCCGAGATCCAGACCATGCTCAGCAACCTCTTCCTCGACCGCCAGTTCCTCCGGCGCATGGGCGCCACCGCCCAGGATCCTGAAAGCGGATTGTGGTGGCTGGCACAGCCTTCCGAAGCCGCGCAAACGCCGCTGGCGGACCGCCTGGAAATGGACATCCTGCAAAGCCTGCACAAGGAGAAAACCATCGCCGCGGAAGACTTGATGCGCCGCGTTCACCAGCGCTTCCCCGGCTATCTCACCCCGCCGGACGCGCTCATCCGCCAATGCCTCGAATCCTACGCTGAATTGGATGAAACCCGCCGCGCATGGACGCTCAAGGAAAGCGAGACCGCCGCCGCTCGCGAAAATGACACGCAGGAGATCATGGATCTGATTTTACTCATCGAGAGAAAGCTCGGCGTGCAGCGCACCGCCGACGACCCCATCACCTGGCAGGCTGGGCGCAAAGCCTCCGCGCCCATCTACCGCCTGGTCGTCTCGACCACCGCGGTGGTCGAGCGCGAGATACTCGCCCGCAGCCCCGAAGGCTGCGAGACCGTTTTCCTGCTGCCGGGCAGCCGTTCAGGCTTGCTGCGCTTCAAGGTGGAGCGCGACCCCTTCCTGGCGGAAACCATCGCGGAGAACTGCCACTTCTTGAAGTTCCGCACCCTGCGCAGCATCGCCAATCGTGCCGACCTCAGCCTGGAATTGTGGCAGGTGCTCATCGAGTCCGACCCGGTGAGCCTGGAAGAAACCACCCAGCTCTCCATGTTCAGGTGAATTTCGTGCAGTGAATTTCGTGTAGGATGCGCCCATGGCGCACCAGAAAAGGTTTGTATCCGTAAGGTGTGCCCATGGCGCACCAAATCACTGGGCGAATCCTGAAATTTTGGGGAGCCGATTCCCTTCCATGAAGAGAGGGGAATTGTGTTTTAAAATTTAGTATATATAATGAAAAAGGGCGGCTTTATTGTTGGGGATAAATTATCGAACAGAGAAACTAAATAATGGATTTTTTGTGAACAATCAATAGTACTAATCTGACATAAAAAGGAGTTGGAGATAAGTAATCGGGTCTTCATAAAAACTACTGGCAATATTCAAAACAAGATACTTAAAAATTAAAAATGAAAGAAACATGTCCAAACAAAGCTTGCCCATATTACTTTGTGTCGGAAAAACGCAATCGGGATGGGATACTCATTTCCAGAACGGAAGAATGTGTACGGGAGAGGCAAAACCAACCCTGTAAAGAGAAAGGATTCGGCGCGGAGAAAAAAAGAAAGACGTAATCAATTTTGCTGCAAGGTGCGTCGCTGATGTACCCAAAAATTGTGGCAGGTACTCATCGAGTCCTACCCGGTGAGTTTGGAAGAGACCACCCAGCTCTCCATGTTCAGGTAAAAAAACAATTCCCTCTCCCCAACATGAGAGGGATAAAGGGTGAGGGTTAAGCACACCCTATAATTGTTATTAACTACCTAACAGCTAGTGGGGTTCTATCAAGAGTAATGATTTCCTTACACTCTTCTACCGTTGGTGGACTTAAGCCAATCTTAAGCAAGGGGGGTGTCATACCCCCAATCCAAGAATTCCAACCAAATAATTTTGAGGGATTTGCTTGTGCCATCATACTTAAGGGCCATGAACGGACCAAAAATGTTGCTGCTAACAAATTTTCTTTAGAAGTTTTTTGCGATGACAATACTGGTATTAAGACTGGTGAAGTATCATCAATCGATGGATCATATTGCCACAATTGCACATCAATTAGTTCATCTTGTCTCAGTGTAAATTTTAATACCTTATTTCCATCAAATGGAAACTCTTCAATAAATACAGACCCCTTACCGAAATTATAATGCACAAATCTGGTACCGCTATCATAATCTGGGCTATAGTGGTAAATCTCTTCCAATGTCGGTTTGTAAATAGCAATCGCTATCTTTGAAAGGTCAAGGGCTCCCTCAACTTCTTCCATAGTTGCCGTTCCATAGAATTGTTTCGCTCCATTGGGATATATAACCGGTATGGTTAAATTACTGATTGGATCCCCACCATTTTTAAGGTATCCTATCAATGAATCGTCTGTTGGGAACTGGTTCAGAAGTGTGGAGTTTTCAGAAATATAGTTAAGATTCCAAAGTCCTCTTATCGTATCTTCCCAGTACTTCTCTACCCATTCAGGATGCTCCTTGTTAATTGTAAACATCCCATCGTAAAGTTCTGATTCCTTGTAGTAAATATGCCCATCGGGCGAAAGCTGCCACTCGGTGGAAGGGGGAGCTTTTTCTGTCGGTGTTGCCGTGGGTTCAGGCGTGGAGGTAGGAAATGGAGTTTTTGTAGGCAAGGTTGTCGGCATGGGAGGAATAACTTTCTCGCATCCCGCGCAGAATAATGCCACCAGAACAATAATGCCAAAGATTTTGCAGACCAGGTTGATCTTTTTCATCTCGCACCCCTTTGGAAAGATCTTTTATAGTTTACCCCATTTTTCGCCCAAATAATTGTGCGCCTGTAGTACACCCTACAATTAGCTTTTACCGGATAGCATGAGGAGTTTCATTAACAGGAGTTATATCAGTGTGCTCATGATACATATTATTATTTTTAGTAGTCATACAAGTGAAAAGTCAGCGCACACTAATTGGAGAACCTTCGGTAGTGTTTATATCTACCATATCTTGATAAATTGCATCAATTCCGCCTATTAGTAATATAGGTGGTGTAAAATCTGGTCGCCATGCTTTAGTACCACTGCACTCCTCGTCTTCAATTCTCATCTCAGCCAGCCATGAACGAATAAGTTGTGACGCAGCGAGTAAATTTGCTTCTGATGTTTTCTCTTCGTTGATAGACAGTATATTAATAATCTTTTTTTCTGCACTCATAGATCTTTCAGTGAAAAAAACTCTATCCGCATCAACAAGCATGTCTTTTCTGAAAGTATGTTTTTAAAATATATGTTCCGTTCATTTCTAATTCCTCAATCATTACCTCCGCTTTGGCACCCATATATGAAACATACTTTGTACCAGTTGTATAACTAGGGCTGTATTTGTAAATCTCTTCTCTTGTGGGTTTGTAAATAGACAATGCAATTTGTGACAAATCAACCATTTTATTTGTAGGTACCATAGTGGCCTCATTGAAATATTCACCGCGACGATCCGGGTATATTTCAGGAATCCAGAGATTGTTAATTGGACCTCCTCCACTTTTAAGGTAATATATCAATGAATCGTCAATTGGGAACTTGCTTAAGAATGCAGTGTTTTCGGAAACATAGTTCAGGTTCCACAAACCTCTTATCGTATCCTCCCAGTACTGCTCTACCCATTCAGGATGCTCCTTGTTGATGGTAAACATTCCTCCATATAATTCAGATTCCTTATAATAAATATGTCCATCGGGCGAAAGCTGCCACTCGGTGGACGCGGGCGCTTTTTCTGTCGGTGTTACAGTAGGTACGGTTGTGAAAGTTGGAACTGGAGTATTTGTGGACAAAACTGTCGGTGTGGGAGGAATTGCTTCCTCGCATCCCGCGCAGAATGACGCCGCAAGGATAACAATGCCAAAGATTTTGCAGACCAGGTTGACCTTTTTCATCTCGCACCCCGTTGGAAAGATCTGTTTTTACAATTTACCCCATTTTTCACCCGAAAAAAGGTGCGTCACGGACGTACCCCACGCGGAAGGAACTACCTCACCTGCCTGAAATTGATCAGCGTCAGGTTTTTGTCGCAGGTGGAATAGGTATCGAACACCACCCGCGCGGAAAGCGGGCGCAGCGACTGGTCGAGCACCTGCACCGCCAGCGTGGAACGCGAATCTACCGCCTTGGTACCTAAAACAAACTCATAGCCGGAATCGCCGTACCACTTCGAGGCTCCCCCGCTGAGGGTGGTCATGTCCACGGTGCGCCCGTTGTAGGTGCCGGTTAGCCGCAGCAGCATGCCCACCAGGTGCTTGCCCTGCAGGTCCACCACCTTGCCCGCCACCCCCTGCCACTGGCAGTCATAATCGGGGTGAAAGACAATGTTCGCCATCGCCACCGGCTGCCCTTCCACGGAAAACGGGTAATCGCCGCTGTCGGTGGTCGGGTAAGCGGTTGGGGTTTCCACCGCCACCGTATCGGTGAGCACGGGCTGCGTGGTTTCAGAAACAACCGGTCTGGGCGTTTCTGTGGGACTGGCGGTCGGCGTCCAGGTGGGCGGCAGGCGCACCGGTGTCGGCGTACTCGTGGAAAGCACCACCAGCACCGGCATGGTCGGCGGCGGGTAGGGATTCAGGGAAATGTAAGGATTGGAAAAGATGATCAGCACCATGCCAATCAAAGCCGCGGCGCCGATTAGCGTCAGCGCGGTGAGCGTGTTCCAGACGATGTCGCTGCGGCGTTGGCGGGCGCGCCGTTGTTGTCGTTTCGCCAGTTCTTCCTGGTCCGCAAAATGCATTCGTCTACCCTTCGCTCATTAAAATAACTTAAAGGTCATTAAGGGATCAATATTTCGATGCTGCTGACGTCGCGGCTGGCTTTCAGCCATTCGTCCAGTTTCAACTCCTGCAGTTTTCTGCGCGCTTCAATGGAAAGCGGGTGTTCCGCGTCGCGTTCGATCAGATGAATGATGTGAAAACCGATGCTGCTCTCGATCACTTCCGAGGTCTCGCCGGGCTGCAGGGCAAAGACCGCCTGCTCCACCTGCGGCTGGGTCAGCGTTCCCTGGGGGAACCAGCCCAGGTCGCCTGCCAGGGTCGACTCCTGTTCTCTGGCCAATGTTTCGAAGTCCACACCCGATTTGATCTTGCTCAACGCCTGCTCTGCGTTGTTCTTATCCTGGTACAAAAGCTGGGCGGCATGCACCTGGTCGGCGGTGGTGGGCACGCTGTTGATGATCTGGTCGCGCTGCCACGCAGCCAAAATGGAACGCCTCAACGCTGCGCGGAAGGACGCGTCCGTGAAACCGTATTGGGTGAGCCAAGCATTGAATTTTTCCTGCCCGCCGACGTCGTTGACCAGCGTGTCGATGCGCTGCTGCAATTTTTCATCGCTGATATTCTGTCCGGCTTGAACTGCAGCCTGTGACAGCAGCAGTTCATCAATCAGGTTCGAAGTCACGCGTTCTTTCTGCTGCTCCGGGGTCATTTCTTCGCCGGTTTCGGTCAGCGCCATTTGCAGCCTGGTGATATCGGCTTCGTAATCCGCAAGCAGGATGCCTTCGCCGTTCACCTTGAGCGCCATGGGAGGTTCGGTTGGCGAGGGTTCGGCAGTATTTTGGACAGGCGGTTGGGTCGGGTTGACGGTTGGGGTGGATTTCGTGCAGCCGGCAGCCAGGAAGGCAATAAAAACGAGCAGGGCGATGGTTTTTAGTGGTTTCATCGGGTAGATTATACACGAATTCCCGCAACAAAAAACTGGCGGGCGGTTAAGCCTGCCAGTTTCATCTTTGATCAGGATTCTAGTAGTCCATCGGGGGCGTCATCGGCGCGGGTGGATTCTTGTCAGGGATCTCGGTGATCAAGGCCTCAGTGGTGAGGATCATGGCAGCGATGGAAGCGGCGTTTTCGAGCGCGCCGCGGGTCACCTTGGCAGGATCGCCCAGTCCGCCTTTGATCATATCCACGTATTCTTCGCGAATGATGTCGTAGCCGATCTGGGAATTCTTCTTGGTCTTCTGCTCGTTGCGCACATTTTCGAGGATCACGGCGCCGTCAAGTCCGGCATTTTCGACGATCTTCTTCATCGGCATTTCGAGGGCTTTACGCACGATCTTGACGCCGATCTGTTCGTCTTCGCTGTTCAATTTGAGGTCGTCGAGGACGCTCATGGCATTGATCAGAGCCACACCGCCGCCGGGGACAATACCTTCTTCCACTGCCGCGCGGGTAGCGGAGAGGGCGTCTTCCACGCGATGTTTCTTTTCCTTCAGTTCAGTCTCGGTTGCAGCACCGACGCGGATGATGGCAACACCACCGGTCAGTTTGGCGAGGCGTTCCTGAAGTTTTTCGCGGTCGTAATCACTGGTGGTCTTTTCGATCTCGACGCGGATCTGCTCGATGCGGCCTTTGATCGCGGCTTCGTCACCCTTGCCGCCGATGATGGTGGTGTTGTCCTTGTCGGCTTCGACCTTTTCGGCACGACCCAGGTCGGCGATGACGACGGTCTCGAGTTTGCGGCCGGTCTCTTCAGAGATCACGGTTGCGCCGGTAAGGGTGGCAATATCCTGCAGCATGGCCTTGCGGCGGTCACCAAATCCGGGGGCTTTGACAGCCAGAACGTTGACCATTCCGCGCAGCTTGTTGACGACCAGCACTGCGAGGGCTTCACTGTCCACGTCTTCAGCGATAATGACGATATCGCGTTTGCCTGCCTGTACCATTTTTTCCAGGATGGGAACAAGATCCTGGGACGCGGAAATCTTCTTGTCGTAGACCAGGATGTAGGGTTCGTTGATGACGGATTCCATGTGCTCGGCATCGGTCACGAAATACGGGGAGATGTAACCGCGGTCGAACTGCATGCCTTCGACGAATTCCTGTTCGAATTCCAAACCTTTGGATTCTTCAACAGTGATCACGCCGTCTTTGCCGACCTTATCCATTACGTCCGCGATCAATTCACCGATCGAGGAATCCTGGGCGGAGGTGGTGGCAACATTGGCGATGTCATCGCGGGTGGAAATGGTAATGGCGTGCTTCTTGATCTCTTCCGAGACCTTTTTGGCAGAAACTTCGATGCCGCGTTTCAAAAGCATCGGGTTGCCGCCGGCAGCCAGGGTTTTCAGACCTTCGGTCACGATGGTGTGAGCCAGCAGGGTTGAGGTGGTCGTACCGTCGCCGGCGATATCGTTGGTCTTGGTGGCGGCTTCCTTGATCAGCTGGGCGCCCATGTTTTCGTAGGGGTCTTCCAGTTCGATCTCTTTTGCAACGGTGACGCCGTCGTGAGTGATGGTGGGCGCACCAAATTTGCGGTCAATGGCGACATTGCGGCCCTTGGGGCCCAGGGTGGTAACTACTGCTGTCGCTACAGTATCGATGCCGTTCTTTAATTTACGGCGTGCTTCTTCAGCAAAAATGAGTTGTTTCGCTGCCATAAGAAATTCTCCTTAATTTAGTAGATGATTGCTTACTTGCCGGTAATTACTGCAAGCAGATCGCTTTCGCGCAGGATCAGCAATTTCTTGCCGTCGATCTTGATCTCGGTGCCGCCGTATTTCTGGAACAACACTGTATCTCCAACTTTGACATCCAGGGGAATGTGCTTTCCGTCTTCATCGCGGTCGCCAGGACCAATGGAGAGAATTACACCCTTCTGGGGTTTTTCTTTGGCTGTATCCGGTAAAATGATGCCGCCCGCGGTGACTTCGTTCTCTTCCACGGGTTCAATGACTACACGGCTGCCTAAAGGTTTCAAATCTAGTGCCATACGTTCCTCCTGATTCGAATTGTTCTAATTATCGATTTTTTAGCACTCACTGAGTGCGAGTGCTAAAAACAATTGAATAATAACCGCCTTTGAAATCGAAGTCAAGAGATTTGCCGCCATTCTTACAAAACTCTGATATTTTTTAACAAACCTTACGTATACCCGTTGGCGTTACAGATGGCCACCCCTTCATCGACAATACTCATGATGGTTGCATCGGTCCCGTACACCTGGGTGATCTCGTCGAACACCTTCATGGCTTCTTCGCAGTACCCGTTGGTGGATTGGTGCATACCCGCCAGAACGGAACCGTAAAAGTAATAAAAATCCACCGAGTTGTTCGTCAACGGCAGCCCTTCGATCGCGATATCCGGCACGTCCTCCGCCTTGCATTCCTCTCCACCATTGCGCACCAGGCAGGATTCTTCAGCCGTGCAGCCGCGAACGGCACACCGCAGCGGCAGAATGGAACCTTCATAGTTGCGTGCCTTGAAATAGACCACGCCCATTTGACCATAAACCGTGGGGTCTTCCGGTCGGAACTGCAGCGCGCGCAGCATGTTGCGGGCAGCCGCAAAGAACTCTCCCTGCTGGACATAGGTATTGGCAATGCTGATTAGCGGGATGGGGTCGTTCACACCCAACTGATCGTTGATCGTCACCGCCTTGGCAAAGGCTTCCAGCGCCAGATCGTAGTAGAAATTCCGCTCAGTGAGCCGGTCCGCCATGTTTGCAAGCTGGCGGTAATTGGCACCCAACGAAAGGTAGAGAAAATTGAGGTTGGGCATGATTTCGATCGCTTTTTTATACTCCTCGATCGCCTTCGAGTAGTTCGAAACGGATTCCTGGACGTACCCGTTCACGCGGTGAACGTCCATTAACGTATCATCGCGTTCGAGTGCCTGGGTTATATACTGCTGCGCTTGCGTCCATTTCTGCTGGTCCATGAGCAGTTCTGCATAATAGGCCAGTGCGAGCGCGTTGGTATTATCGTACTGCAGGGCTTCCGTCGCCGCCTGCTCCCCTTTGACCAGGTAGGCCGCCCATTCCTCGCCGGTCACTCCGGCAGAACCGTACCAGTCCATGGCAAACGCCTTGACTGCATACAGCATGCTGCTTTGCGGATTGATCTTCAATCCTTCTTCGATCGTCGCCAGTGCTTCATCCAGCCTGGCTCGTTTTTGTGTATCGACCGTGATTTGCGAAGTGGAATACACCTGGATACGGGCCAGTTCAGCCCGAAGGTCGCTGTTGGTGGGATTGATCTTTACCGCCATGCGGTAAGCCTCGATGGCTTTTTCAAGATTCCCTGCCTGAAAATGGGTTTCCCCTTCCTGGGTATAAGATTCGTAAGTGCGCGTGGGTGTGGGTGTCGGATCGAGCAGAGGTGTGATCTTGCCAACATTCACTGCGCGAATGAGGAACAATAAACCCAGCACAACCAACAAACCAAAGAAAATTCGCAATGGGTTGGATTTCTTGCCTGGATCTCGGAATAAGTTACGCTTGCCGTTGTAATCGATCATTGTGTAAAGACCGAACCATCACTGTTGGATCAGGGGGCTGCGGTAGGAACGATAGTGCCTACCGGGCTGGCAGTCGGGGTGATATCGGATTTGCCTTCTTTTGCCAGCCGTTCACAGATATTGATCATCTCCAGCGCATTGTAAACCGCCACATCATCGTTGCGCAATCCCACCTGGATCGCCTGGGATAATTGAAGGGCTTCACCGCATTGCCCTTCACGGGCAAGCGCGAGACCGTAGGTGTAATAATATTGGGCGATTCTGCCATAATCCATCGACAGGCCTTCGACCACCTGTCCGTCGGCGGCAGTCCCTCCGCGGATGGCGATACGCAGATTGTCGATGGCATCCAGGTACTGTTTGTTGCTGCTGAAGATCAACCCCAGGTTCCCGTATAAATTAGGGTTAGTCGGAGCGTCAGCCAGTGCTGCTTCCGCATACTGGATGGCTTTTTGATAATCTCCGTTCATGGCGTATGTGCGTGCGATCAGGGTTTCCGGCGTCGAATCTTTTGGGTTCAGGGCGTTCGCCTTGCCATATTCCGTGATCGCTTTATCGTATTGCTGGGTATTGAAATAATTGCGTCCCAGTGCAAGGTGAAGGTCGGCGATGTTGGGGTTCAACGCCACCGCGGCCTCGAATTCAGTTACCGCCTGCTCAAAATTTGAGGTGTATTCCAGCACAAATCCCCTGCCGCGGTGAGATTCGATCGCATTGGGGGCCAGATCGATGGCAGTGCGTGAAGCCGCCACCGCCTTATCCATGGTGGTCAGGTCGCCCTGACCTGCCTGCAGCATGTAGGTGTAGATTTCAGCCAGGTACCCGTAGGCTGCTGCATTGTCCGCCTTCATTTTGATCGCATCGTTGAGAATGCCTTCCGCACGCAGGTAATCGCCGCTCAAACCCACAGCCCAACCGCGCAGCGACATGGCGGTGTCGTTATTTGGGTTAAGTAGCAGGGCATTTTCGGCATTTTCAATTGCATCCGGATAATTACCGGTATAGATATTCAGCCGTGCCAGCGCAATGAAATTGCTGGCATTCCGCGGGTCTGCGATCACTGCTTCGTTGTATGCATTGATCGCAAGGGTATACTTGCCTTCTGCTTCCAGTTTCTTGGCATCCGTCACCAACGATTCCGGTGCGCGGGTCGGGGTTGGCGTAGGCTCGAATAATGCAGGTATTGTCGGCGCCACCATCTGGTTGAAGTAGATCAATGCTCCGATGATAACCAGCAGCACGATCACCCGCCACGGGTTCGAGCGGCGCCGTTTTTTCTGCATGCTCCATTTGCTTCCCTTGATGTACATGAGAATCATCTTACCAATGGAATTTATGAGCGTCAAGATGACTGATGTGCGTTTTATCTTCCGCACAAAACTGCACATTTGATGTTCAGCAGCATATTGGATGAAGAATCTCCTTGCCAGACAGGTTTCTTTTCGCTAGAATGATGACATGCAGTTTGATGTGTTTACATTGTTTCCCGAAGTTGTTCAACCTTACCTGGATTCATCCATCTTGCAGCGCGCGCGTGAAAATGGGCTGATCCATGTCGATCTGCACAATATCCGTGATTGGACAACCGACAAACATCACGTCACCGACGATGCGCCTTACGGCGGAGGCGGCGGCATGGTCATGAAAGCCCCGCCCATCTTTGATGCCGTGGAATCCGTGCTTGGCGCCCCCCCCGAATGTCCATTGATCTATCTTTCTCCCCAGGGCAGGACCTTTACCACCGCCATCGCCCGCGAACTGGCATTGTTGCCGCGTATCGGCCTGTTGTGCGGCAGATACGAAGGCATCGATGAACGGGTTATCGAACACCTGGTGACCAATCAGATTTCGGTTGGCGATTACGTGGTGACTGGCGGTGAGCTGCCGGCGATGATCGTGATCGATGCGGTGGCGCGCTTTATCCCTGGCGTGCTGGGTGATCCGCAGGGCGCGATCAACGATTCTTTTACCGACGGTCTGCTGGAATATCCGCATTACACCCGCCCCGAGGAATTTCGGGGTTGGCGCGTACCACCGGAGCTGCTTTCAGGGAACCATGCTGAAATCGCCCGCTGGCGCAGGGAACAGGCTCTTCAACGCACAAAATCAAAACGTCCCGATTTATTAAAGAAGCAGCAATAATGTCGTTCTTAAACAGAACTTATAACTCTTAACAATCAGGAGGAATCATCAAATGGAGAAAACCAGGTTTCCATGGGGGCGCACTTTTTTGGTGGGTTTTGGTTTTTTTGGCATCAGCATTCTGTGGCCAATATTCAATCAATGGGTTCCGCTCATTCTTCAGGTAGGCAACCCGGAGTTCAGCACCTCGATAGCCCATTTTAAGGGATTCGGATTGGGACCAGCCCTTGCCATGTTCATCATGACCTGGGACAACATCATCAACATTTTTGTTCAGCCTTGGGTGGGAAACCGCAGTGACCATACCTGGAACCGTTTCGGTAGACGCAAACCCTGGATCCTTCTGGGGCTGCCGATCGCATTGCTTGGTTTCGTTTCGATCCCCCTGGCACAATCCATACTTGCCGTGGCCGTATTCATCCTGGTCACCAACTTTGGCATGGCGCTTTTCCGCTCGCCAGTGGTTGCATGGTTGGGCGATCTATTTCAGCCCCAGGAACGCAGTAAAGCCAATGGTGTGATCAACCTGATGGGCGGCGCTGCGGGTGTGCTTTCATATGTATTGGGTGGCATCATCTACAACTCGTTTGGTAGGAACGGCCCCTTCATAGCCGGTGCCATAACCATGGTCGTTGCCCTGGTGGTGGTTTTGATCTGGGTAAAGGAACCAAAGGAACGGCTTGAGGTAACCAGTGTAGAACCGGGCAGTCAGGGTGAGGTAAAAGGATTAATTCCCAACCTGAAGGCTGTTTTTGCCAATCCGGATAAATCCGCTTTGTTCATTCTCTTGGCAATTTTCTGCTGGTTTACCGGCTTCAACGCCATTGAAACCGGGTTGTCTTCCTTCGCAGTATTCAGCCTCGGCATCAAACCTGGAACGGCATCCATCGTTGCATCCGTTGCAAATCTCTCATTCCTTTTGTTCTGCATCCCGTCCGGCATGCTTGCCGGCAAGCTGGGACGCAAGAAGACCATCATCTACGGCCTGCTGGCGCTGCTGCCAATATTCATATTCAGTTACTTCTTCACAAAAGGAATGATCTCCTTCGTGATCGTCCTTGTCCTGGTTGGCTTTTTCTGGTCCTGGGTTAATGTGAACAGCCTTCCACTGGTTTACGATCATGGAGATGAGAAGCGCATTGGCGCTTATACGGGACTCTATTACTTTTTCTCCCAAACCGCGGCAGTCCTTGGTCCCACGCTCGGTGGATTGATCGTTGAAAAAATGAACTTCAATTACCGAATTCTATTCATCTTTGGAACGATATTCTTGTTCCTTGCCTTCCTATCGATGCTGAAAGTGACCGATAAAGCACATGAGGCAAAGTTGCGGAGCGAAAAGGCAACCCAATCATAGAACGAATGGAGGTGTGATTCATTACAAGCCAATATTCAACAAAAAACTCTACACTTGCATCAACCATAGAATAAAGTTATACTATTTGCAAGAATGGGGTATTTTCCCCGTATAAAAACAAACTCTGTAGGAGGAGAAATAATGTCCAAGAAACTGTTAGTCATCGTTTCAGTTCTCATGGTCGCGGTCTTTGTTTTGAGCGCATGCGCCAAAGCAGAACAACCAGCCGCCCCCAAATTCACAGCCTGTGAAGTCACCGATACTGGTGGTATTGATGACAAATCCTTCAATGCGACCGCATGGAAGGGTGCCACGGATGCGAAAGCACAATTGGGTATTGATGTCAAATACTTGGAATCCAAGGAAGTTGCAGATTTCGAGAAGAATATCAACGCCTTCATTGAAGAAAAATGCGACATCATCATCACCGTCGGATTCCTCCTTGGCGATGCCACCAAAGCCGCCGCAGAAGCCAATCCCAATGTCAAATTCTCAATCGTTGACTATGGCTACTCCCCTGTGATCCCCAATGTAGTTGGACAGGCTTTCCAGACCGATGAAGCTGCCTTCCTGGCTGGTTACCTCTCCGCTGGTGTGACCAAGACCGGCAAAGTTGGTACCTTCGGTGGAATGAACATCCCGACCGTTTCCATCTTCATGGATGGTTTCGCTCGCGGAGTTACCTACTACAACGAGAAACACGGTACCGCTGTTGAGACCCTTGGCTGGAACACTGAGACCAAGGAAGGTTTGTTCACCAATGACTTCAGCGATCAGCAAAAAGGCAATGACATGGCCGTCTCTCTGATGGATGAGGGCGCCGACATCATCGTCCCGGTTGCCGGACCTGTTGGCCTCGGCGCTGCCGCCGCAGTCAAAGCCCGCGGAAATGCCTACATCATCGGTGTGGATTCCGACTGGTTCCTGACCGCCCCCGATTATGCCGACATCACCCTGACCTCCATCATGAAATTGATGGACGTTACCACCCTTGAGGTGATCAAATCCGCCAAAGAAGGTACCTTCAAAGGTGGTTCTGCGATCGGTAATCTGGCCAATGGTGGTGTTGCACTCGCCCCGTTCCACAACCTGGACAGCGTGGTTCCCGCCGAATTGAAAGCCGAGCTCGAAACCGTCAAGGCTGACCTCCTGGCTGGAAAGATCACCTTGAATCCGGAATACAAGCAGCAGTAATCTACTTACTTGCAACGCAAAAAGCTGGAGTGATAAACTCCAGCTTTTTTCTTTAAATATACAGAAACAACTACCTAAATTTATGCGATAATTGTTTACTGAAATAATATTCGCTTGTGTTACAATTGGCGGAAATTCCCATCAACTAGAATGGAGTATTTATGGCTGCAATCCTCCAGCTAAAAGGAATCACTAAAAAATTCCCTGGCGTTCTTGCGAACGACCATATCGATTTGACGCTGAATAAAGGGGAAATCCTCGCACTGCTTGGTGAAAACGGAGCGGGAAAGACCACGCTCATGAACATTTTGTATGGTCTCTACCAGCCTGATGAAGGTGAAATCTTGGTCAATGATCAAAAGATCGTCATCAATTCACCAACCGATGCGATCAATGCGGGCATTGGCATGGTGCATCAGCATTTTATGCTGATTCCGGTGTTCACGGTAACCGAAAATGTCATGCTCGGTTCAGAACCGGTGAAAGCCGGTGATTTTCTTGACCGCCCAAAAACTGCAGCAAAGATCCATGAGATTTCAAAACAGTACAAATTGGAAGTAAATCCAGACGAATATGTCAAAGATCTTCCCGTAGGCGTTCAACAACGCGTGGAAATAATCAAATTGTTGTACCGTGAAGCTGAGATTCTGATCTTTGATGAACCCACCGCGGTGCTCACTCCGCAGGAAGCAGACGAACTCTTTGTCATCATGCGTTCGCTCGCCAAACAGGGTAAATCCATCATCTTCATTACGCATAAATTGCGCGAAGTGCTTGAGGTCGCAGACCGCATCATGGTAATCCGTCGGGGTGCTGTTGTCGGCGAAGCTGATCCCAAGGTTGCAGATCGTAGTAAATTAGCAGAGATGATGGTAGGCCGCGAAGTCAACCTCGTGGTGGAAAAAGAAGTTAAAAAACCGGGGGAAATTGTGCTATCCATCAAAGACCTGGTTGTCGCTGACCAGTTCAAGCAGGTGATGGTTGATCACGTTTCGTTCGATGTCCACGCCGGTCAGATCCTGGGCATTGCCGGCGTCCAGGGGAATGGTCAGACGGAACTGGTCGAAGCTGTCACCGGGCTGCGCAAGGCGGTTTCGGGCTTAATCCAATTTGATGGTCAGGATATCATCAACAAATCTCCAAGAACGATCACCGAACTGGGGTCCGCTCACGTTCCGGAAGACCGACAGGCCGACGGTTTGGTTCTGCCCTTCCCGGTCGCGGAAAACCTGGTGCTTTGCACATATTACAAGGAACCCTTTGCAAAGGGTGTTGTTCTTCAGTATGACAAGATCCTGGAGAATTCCGAAAAGCTGGTTGAGGATTTCGATATCCGTACGCCAAGTTCGCTTACTTCCGTCGGCAGTCTTTCTGGCGGTAACCAACAGAAGGTGATCATTGCACGTGAGTTATCCCGTCCGATTAAATTGCTGGTGGCTTCACAGCCGACTCGTGGACTGGATGTTGGATCGATCGAATATATTCACAAAAGGATCGTGCAAAAGCGTGACGAGGGTTGTGCTGTTCTGCTCGTGTCTCCTGAGCTTGATGAAGTGATCGAGCTTTCAGACCGAATCGCGGTCATGTATCGCGGCAAGATCATTGCAATCGTCAACGCTGACGATGTTACAAAAGAAACCCTTGGTTTGTTGATGGCGGGAATCGTTCCGGAAAAAATGGAAGCCAAACCCAAGGGCGAAAAAGTAGTGGAAACCACGTTCTAGAGAGGTGCTCCTTTGAACAAAAAAGATAAAGAAAAACAAGATCTGGGGAAAGTTGTTCTTCAGGAAATCACCGGTGGTGAACCTTCCACGAAGAAGAAAAAACGCAGCTTTTGGAAAGTACTCGAAATTCCGGCTTTGGCAATCCTCACCGGGTTGATCATTGGTGCCATTCTCATCGCATCCACAAGCTTTACCGTTTATGATGCCTTCAAGATTAGTATTTGGCAGGGTTTGGGCACAGCCTTTTCAGAGGTTGGTACGGCTTATCTAGCGCTGCTCACCGGATCGCTGGGAAACCCGGTTAACATCGTATCCGCCTTGTTCTCAGGGGATGCAGCCGCGATTCGCAGCGCTTTCAACCCCTTCCTCGAAAGCCTTGTTCAAAGCACACCATACATCTTTGCCGGGTTGGCGGTTGCGCTTGCCTTCCGCGCCGGCTTGTTTAACATCGGCGTCGAAGGTCAGTTGTTCATGGGCGCAGCAGCAGCCACTTATGTCGGCTACTCTATCACCGGTCTTCCGGCATATATTCACATGCCCTTGGCTTTTCTTGCAGGTGCGCTGGCCGGTGCCCTCTGGGGAATGGTCCCCGGTCTTTTGAAAGCAACTACCGGCGGTCATGAAGTGATCAACTGCATCATGATGAACTATATCGCTTATCGGGTAACCACCTGGCTGCTGACCGGACCCATGACTCGACCGGGAACCGGCGGTATGCCCCTCAGTCCATTGATCCAAAAAACTGCCGAGATCCCCCAGTTTTTCAAGGCTCCCATTCGTTTCCACCTGGGATTCTTCATCGCCCTCCTGTTTGCATTCATTGTCTGGTGGGTTCTCTTCAAAACCACCTGGGGATTAAATCTACGTATGGTGGGTACTAATCCGCGCGCAGCCAAATATGCAGGCTTGAACACCGCGAAGACAACCATCCTCGGCATGGCTCTTTCTGGAGCACTGGCGGGAATGGCAGGAGCAAACGAGATCCTGGCAATCAACCGCAGCATGGCCATCGGTCTATCCGCAGGTTATGGTTTCGACAGCATCGCCCTGGCATTGCTGGGTAATACCCACCCGGTCGGTGTGATCCTGGCTTCACTCCTTTTCGGAGTATTGAAAAATGGTGCTACCAGAATGATGGTCGTTTCGACCATTCCGGTGGATATCGTGACAATTTTGCAGGCCCTCATCCTTATCTTTGTTGCAGCGCCTGCCATCATCCGCGCCTTGTATAGAATGCGCCAGCCAAAAGAAGAAATGGCAACCACAGTCACCCTGAGTGGTTGGGGAGGTAAATAATGGCTGTAACCACCAGTTCCATTCATCGCGTCAAAATTTCCGATATTTCCCAAACCCGTAGGGTTGCCACCGGGGTGATCGAAATAATGATCGCGGTATTTATTTATTTCGTTTTTGCCAAGACCGTTCCCCCGGGTACTCTCACCAAATTTGTGATGACTCCCGGTGGAATCACCGTGGGACAGATGGGAGACTGGATCGTCAATTCTCAACTCACATTGTGGATCCTTACCGGTCTTTGCGTTTTGATCGGCGCGTTCCAGCTCATCAAGGGATTTGGGAAAGCCACCAACATCATGATCGGCGTCGTTTTCCTCTTCCTGATCTTCGGCTTCCTCACCTGGCAGGCTTCCGGGAAATCGTTAAACCTGGCTGGGATGCTCTCCAGTGCGGTTCAATTGTCGGTTCCCATCACCATGGGTGCTTTTTCCGGCATCCTTTGTGAGCGCGCGGGTGTGATCAACATCGCTATTGAAGGTATGATGCTCATGGCAGCCATGGTTGGTGCATTAATGGGAAGCATCACCCACAATGCCTGGCTTGGTTTACTCTTCGCCGTTAGTTCCGCAGTGTTACTGGCTGCTTTACATGCGGTTCTCTCGATTAAATATAAGATCAACCAGATCATTTCGGGCACAGTGATCAACATGTTCTCGACGGGTATGACCTCTTTCCTGTCGCAGAAATTCCTGCAAACACGTCAGGAATTGAATAATCCAGCCATGTTCACCCGCGTGGAAATCCCCGGTCTGGCGAACATTCCGCTGGTGGGTCCGATCTTCTTCAATACAAACTTCTTTGTATACCTGATGTTCGCATTACTGATCATTCTTCAGGTTGCGCTTTTCTCAACCCGCTGGGGTTTGCGCGTACGCAGCGTGGGAGAACACCCCAAAGCGGCGGATACCTTGGGTATCAACGTCATAAAAACCCGTTATATGGCCGTGTTGCTGGGTGGTGTTGTTGCCGGCTTGGCGGGCGCGTTCTTTACCCTCGGTTCAGTGGGGCGATTCGACGAAATTATGACTGCCGGTAAAGGTTTCATTGGCCTTGCGGCTATGATCTTTGGGAATTACACTCCAGTGGGAGCCCTTGGTGCCGGAATCTTGTTCGGTTTTGCCGATTCGCTTGGATCCAAACTATCCTTGCTCGGAAGTCTGATCCCATCAACGTTAATGTCCACCGCTCCCTATTTGATCACCATGATAGTTTTGGCCGGATTTGTTGGCAAGGGTCATGTACCCGCAGCAGATGGAGAAGCCTACACCAAGGAGTAAATATTCTGCTCCACGAAACTTACGACCCTGTTCATCGTAGATAGAATAGGGTCGTTTTTGTTATACTTACACAATAGTATTAAGTCATGAATTGAAAGGATGAACATGAGTACCATCATTGTGAACCAGATCTCAAAGTCATTTGGAGAAGTTCAGGCGGTTAATGGAGTCACTTTCGAAGTGAATCCCGGGGAAATTTTTGGACTGCTTGGTCCAAATGGTGCAGGAAAAACCACGTCCATACGCATCATCCTGGATATTTTTAAACCCGATTCAGGAAGCGTGACAATCCTGGGCGGTGCAATGACCGAAGAAAAGAAAAACAAGATCGGATATTTGCCGGAGGAACGCGGCTTATATCAGGATATTCCCCTTGAACGCTGCCTGGTTTACCTGGCTACACTAAAAGGGCTTGACGAAACCGTGGCTCATTCTCGTATCAGCGGGTATCTGGAACGCTTCGACCTGCTCGACTGGCGGAAAAAGAAAGTAAAAGAGCTCTCCAAGGGAATGCAGCAAAAAGCCCAACTGATCACCACCCTGGTTCATCAACCGGAAATCGTGATCATCGATGAACCCTTCAGCGCTCTGGACCCGGTCAACACGCAAATGGTGAAAGACCTTCTCCGCGAAGAGCGTGACCGCGGAATCACCATCGTCATGTGCACCCACCAAATGCACCAGGTTGAAGAATTGGCGGACCGCATTGCGCTGATCGATAAGGGTAAGGCGGTGCTTTACGGAGGGCTCGATGAAATCAAGCGCCGCTACGCCTCAAATGCGGTGGTTGTGCATGCCCTACAGGAACTTCCCACCGTTCTCCCGGGTGTGCGGGAAATCAGTAAACGCAACAGCCATTTTCTTCTAAAATTGGAGCCCGGCAAAACTCCGCAGGACATTCTCCATACTCTGGTGGAAAAAAACATTCCACTGGAGCAATTCGAGATCGCCATTCCAACTCTGGATGAAATATTCATCCAGGTGGTTCAGGGGGAAGGAGCCAGTGAATGAAAAAATTCTGGCTGATCTTTGCGAACGAGTACAAACGCCGCGTTTTTAAGAAGAGTTTCCTTTTTGGCATACTCAGCATGCCTCTTTTCGTGGGTCTGATGGTATTGATCGGTTTTACTTCCGTTTGGTTGGAGTCAAACAAACTCCCTGTGGGATACGTGGATGTCAACCACGTACTAACGAACCCCAAACAGGTGCCGCCGGAAGAAAAAAAGACCTTTCCCAGAGCCCAGGCAATTGCTTACATGGATGAAGATTCCGCACGATCTGCTTTTTTGAACGGAACCATCCAATGTTACTTCGTTCTTTCAGATAATTATCTCTCCAGCGGTGAAGTTACCATGGTTCGCAATAGCAATACCGGTTCGAATGCCAGGAGTGACTTCGGCGATTTCCTTGCATATAACCTGGTTTTTGGAAAACCGGAAGCCGTTGTAACGCGCTTGACAGAGGGTAATAATTTGATCATCCGTTCATTGGACGGGACGCGAGAAATGGGAGAGGATAATTGGATGAGCGTGGTCATGCCGATCCTTGCAGGAACTCTTTTCATCATCGCAGTCAACATCAGCGGAAATTACCTGCTGCAAGCCGTTGTTGAGGAGAAAGAGAACCGCACCATGGAGATTTTGGTCACCTCGGTCTCTCCCACGCAACTAATGGCCGGCAAAGTGGTCGGTAACATGCTTGTGGGATTGACACAACTCGCGGTGTGGATCATTTTTGTGATCATTGCCCTCCGAATCGCTCCTTCGTTTTTTCCGATCGGACAGGCACCCAAACTCGAAACATCGTATCTTCTGCTTATGGCAGCTACCCTGTTCCCGGCATTCGTAATGATCTCTGCTGCCATGGGCGCGGTTGGTGCCACTGCCACAGAGAGCCGCGAAGCGCAGCAAATCGCCAGTTGGTTTACCATTCCCGTTACAGCCCCTCTGTGGTTCGTATCCTCGATCATGATGAATCCCAACGGGCCCATTTCGGTTGGCTTGAGTCTCTTCCCCCTGACTGCCCCCATGGCGCTTCCATTGCGTGCGGTTTTCACACCAGTGCCAGCTTGGCAGATCGCATTAACCATCACTCTCATCACGCTCCTCGCATTATTCTCCCTCTGGTTGTCAGGCAGGATCTTCCGACTGGGGATGCTGCGGTATGGGAAACGCATCAAACTGCGCGAAGCATTTCAAAGGTCCAGGTGAGTAACCTTATGAAAAAGATTTTAACCATATTAAAAAATGAATTCGTGACCGTCGTAACCCGCAGGTCATTCCTGTTGACCCTGATACTCATTCCATTGACCGGTTTTATCATCCTTTTCGTTGTATCGATCATTCAAAAATCCGGCGGTGAAGATTCCAGCAAAGCACTTCAGAATATCTTTATGCCCTCCGCCCAAGAATCCGTTGAAGGTTTCGTCGACTACAGCGGGCTCATGCAGACCATCCCACCGGGATATGAAAAGAGTCTGATCAGAATGACCTCAGAGACTGAGGCGAGGGATGCCATTCAAGCAAGCAGCATTTCCGCTTATTACCTGATTCCGGAAGACTACTTGACGTCGGGCGATATCATTTATGTCAGGCCTGATTTCAATCCCATGGGGGGGTCGACTCAATCGAGTGCCATCCAGGCATTGGTGGCATACAACCTTATGGACGGTAATCTTAACCTTGCCTACCGGGTGCAGAATCCCATTAATGCCACCGAGGTGGACATAACAAACACTTCCCAGCGCGAAAGCAGCAACTGGCTGACCTTCTTTTTACCCTATATCATTACTTTCCTCTTCTATATCGTCATTCTGACCTCTTCAACCTTGTTACTGAATACGATCTCCAACGAAAAACAAAACCGCGTCATGGAAATATTAATGACCTCGGTTACCCCGCGGCAGTTGTTGACCGGGAAGATCATCGCTTTGGGTTTGGTCGGCTTGCTGCAGACCGTGGTTTGGCTGGGTTCAGGTTTGTTAATGCTGCGTTTCTCAGGTACTGCATTTGCTTTGAGTTCAGCCTTTCAACTTCCGGTTTCCGTTTTAGCCTGGGGAATCCTGTTCTTCATCTTCGGTTATGCCTTATATGCCAGCCTGATGGCAGGGATCGGAGCCCTTGTACCCAACCTGAGGGAGGCTTCACAATTAACCACCATCGTGATATTGCCAATGATCATTCCGCTCATGTTTATCAGCGCACTTATCAATACACCGGATAGTCCACTTTCAGTTTTTTTCAGTCTATTTCCTTTTACTTCGCCGGTGGGGATGATGACAAGGTTGTCGGCCACCAATGTTCCACTCTGGCAGACAGGTCTTTCGATCCTGCTGCTGGCTGCCACGGCCGTGATCCTCGTCCGCGCCAGCGCTGGTCTGTTCAGGGCACAAAATCTACTTTCAGGAAAATCGGTTACGACCAGGGATTTCTTTAAAGCTCTGTCAGGTAAATAGCTCCACCCACCTTTTTTTCATCCCATCTCCAGAAGGAGGAAGCGATGAAAAAAGTAACAAATATCATTACCTATGCCGGGTTGATCCTGATGCTCGCCGCGGTGGGAGTGATCATTTATATTAATGTCCGCGATAGGCAGGAACAGGCGGCAAGGGCGAAAACCACCCCTCAGCGAGCTTCTGCAACATCCACCAAAGCATATTCCCTGCCGCCCATGGGCGAGCCCCTCATATCAGCGCTCGATGCCATCTCGAGCGAGCGCATGTTTGCCACTTTGGATGTCCTGACTGCCATCCAACCTCATTCCGGTTGGCGCGGTGGGGGCACACAGGGGGAGAAGGAAGCCTTCGATTATATCGAGTCGCAGCTCTCCACCCTGGA
>DAOUGM010000057.1:0-27520 GCA_034428895.1 Anaerolineaceae bacterium | reverse complement strand
GCATAATGCGCGGCGGAATGCGCCCAGCCTTTCACTTCCACAAATCCACGGTGATCCTTTTCTTCTTTTTCATAACGCAGCAGGGCATCCTTGATGCGATAAATCTCTTCCTTTGAGAGGAACGGCTGCGAGCGGTGGTAGATGAGAATGAGCGGGAGAAGCAGCATCGAAAAGGAACGGCGAAACACGGAGTCGGTACCCGCCTCGCCGATCCTATAAAAAATGTGATCGTCAGTGATCACCTGCATGGCCAGGTCACGCAGAATCTCCGGGTTGATCAGCCGATATTCCAGAATCCAGCTGGCAAAGGCAGAATAGATCAGATCGTCGCGCAGGACGCTATCGGTCGTGCCGATATATTGCAGCATGTCAGGCAGCAACAATGAAACATCCGCGTTTTCTTCAGGTATAAAATCCATGCGGGCAAACGCCTGGAGTTTTTCTTTGAGTTCCAGTTCATTCAGCATCATGAAAACCCCCTCATTGTGAGATGGTGTAAGGATGTTCCATTTTATCGCATGATCGACAGAAGTTCCAACCGGTTAATGAGCAAATGAGAAAATGATCGCTCAAATGAAGAAAGCGACGGAAGACCGGATCAATCCTCCTGGTTATTCAAACGACCTGAGTATCACCCCGCTGGTCTATAATTTGCCTTTCAATTCCGCGGGCGTGACCTCGTTCGGTTGGGCGATCAAACTGCGCGCGGCTGGAATTTTATCCCATACATTCCACAATAAAACGCCGCGCAGATGCCCTTCCTCCAGGTAATAAACCACACCTTCCTTAAAAGGTTGCTTCCAATCCTCGAAGATTTCCAGCTTGCTGCTCAGGTTTCCCACGCCCTCATAGCCCAGTTCGAACAGATCGGAGTAAAACATCGGCGCGTGAAGGTATTGTTCCGCGGCACCGGCCATGTTGCGGCCTGCCAGTTTCCCCATCGTGATGGCGTTATCTTCATGTTCGACGCGCATGTGCTTGTGCATCAGCGCGTAAGGGAAATTGGCTGCATCACCGGCGGAATAAATTTCCGGCTGCGAGGTGCGCAAAAGGTCATCCACAATGATCCCGTTTTCCACATTCAATCCGGCTTGCTGGGCCAATTCAACGTTGGGGCGAATCCCAAGCCCGGCAACGACGCCGTCCACTTCAAGTGCACGCCCGTTGCGGGTCTGAATGGAGATGCGCTCCCCGTTTTTTTCCAGGCTGGTTATCGCATCCTGGGGGATGACCTCGACACCTTTTTGGCGGTAATAATCAGTAATAAACCGGGCAAGATCAGCAGGGTAGATATTTGCACCGACAGCATCCTCCAAAAAGATCATGGTCACTTTTTTGCCGTTCATGGTCAGCGCGGCAGCGATCTCCGAACCGATGAATCCTCCACCGATCACCAAGAAATCATTTCCAGTTTCGCTGAGCGTGCGCAAACGCCGGTAATCCTGCAGGTCCCTGAAGTAAATGATCCAATCTGCGCCAAAGGGCAGCCGGACGGGCGAACCGCCAGTGGCAAGCAGCAACCTGTCGTAGGAGTAACTGTTTCCCTGATCATCGAGGACCGATTTCTGTTTTGCATCGAGGTGGGTAATCTTGCTGGTTAAATGGAGTTCGATACCCAGGTCCTGCGTGTTGCGCCAGATCTTCTCCAACGGGCGTCCTTTCCACAAGCTTTTGGACAGGCTGGGACGAGAATACGGCGGGTCGGGCTCCATGCTGAACATGCCAATTAAGCCATCCTTGTCCAATTCGCGAATACCGCGAACGGCTGAATCGCCGGTCAAACCACCGCCAATGATCAGATAATTAAAGTGCTGCATGAAAATCCTCCTTTTGCCATCGGGCAGTCATTTTACAGAATTTACCAATCGATCGTCATCCCATATATGAACCGGGTAATTAAGTGGACAAACCGGATTTCGAAAGTAAATACTCTTTCAGCGCGGCTGCCTGGTTCAGAATCTGCTCATGCGATGCAAACAACAGGGTTAGCGGTTTCTCCACAGCCAGGTCAAGCAGCCTGCCAATGATCTCCGGTTTGGCATCCAGTTCCTGAAAGTACAATTTTTTGAATTCTTCCCATTTCAGCGGATCGTGGCTGTACCACTTGCGCAATTCGGTGCCCGGGGCTGCGTCCTTTAGCCAAAGGTCGGCTTGAACGCGGTCTTTGGTCATCCCGCGCGGCCACACACGGTCGACGAGCACGCGAAAGCCGTCTTGGGGACCGGCAGGTTCGTATACGCGTTTGATGCGGATATCGGGGGGCATTGCATTCACTCCTTCCTGACCAACATTGCATCATTTCTCAATTCATTATTGCATAATTGCATTTCAATCGGACAAAGCAATCTTTTCAACCATGAAGGTTTGCACACCAAAACAGGGCGAGATTAATCCGCGCTGAAATGATGTTTTTAAGAAAAATTGTTTATAATGTGTGCTAATGGTGATTCTTTCAGGGATGGCCATGCCTGGAATCCAGTGGATGGGGGAAAGCGGGGGACGAGTTACCAGTTTCACCAAGCAAGGAGGATAAATGATCGATTTTCTTTCCCAGCCAGGTTTTCTTTCCACCCACGCACCGCTCGGTTCCGATATTTCTTTGATCTTAATGCTGGTTTCCGCGCTGATGCTTTCCCTCGGGGTGTTTTTGATCCGAAAAAAGCATGTCGAACTGCATCGCTGGATACAAACCGCTGCGGTTATTCTAAACACCATCGTTGTTCTCTTCTCCATGGCGCGCACCTTTGTTTTATACTACCTGCCGGAGCTTCCGCAGAGGATCACGCAGGGAAATTACCTAGTCACCACCATGCATGCGATCGTGGGGCTGATCGGCATGCTTCTGGGCATCTTTGTTGTGCTGCGGGGCAACAACCTGATGATTAAAAGTCTGCGCTTCAGGAATTACAAATTGTTTATGCGGATTTCTTACGGGGTCTACATGGCAGCCACGGTACTGGGTGTCATCGTTTACTTTGCCACCTACGCAACCAAGGTCCAGGTCCAAGGTTAGGACGATTGGGGATATGCATTCGCCCGCCATTATGGATCACCAACCTTAAAATTGATATTCCACCCGGGTTGACCCAACACAACCTGAGGCAAACTCATGAACGGATCCTTTTCACCAATTCCTCGAGCTGGTTGGTACAGATACCCCAACCCTCATAAAAACCCATCTTTTCATGCTGGATGCGGTCTTCGATCGACCAATGCCGAAGCAAGGCAGTGTAATTCGTTTTACTGTCGACCTTTTCAAAGGTAAGAATCAAGGTCATGAACGGCTTTTCAGAAGGTACCCAGGCGCGGGTGTAGGCATCAGTGCTGACCAACCGTTGGTTCTCGACAACTTCCAAGTAGATACCCGGATTTGGAAAATCCTTCCCTTCAGGGCTGCGCATCACGATCAGGCTGGACCCCCCGGGGCGTACGTCGGTTTCCGCAAAGGGAGTGGTCCAGGGAAGGGGCGCAAACCACTGCTTGATCAATTCCGGTTCGGTCCATGCCCTGAAGAGTTTCTCGGGAGGGGCATCGATCAACCGGGTCAGGATGAGGTCCCGGTCGGTAATATCATATGGTGCATTTATGTCACTCATTTTTTCCTCCACCGCCATCAAACAACCTGTAATTTTCATCTTCTGGCGATGGCGGCGCCGTCAGAAATCCAACCACTAAATAAGACTAAATTAGTCTTATTCATCATACACTCAAATCAATATCTTTTCAAGTCGGGTGAGCAGAGTATGCAAAACCGGCCGGGGGATTGATGCCCCGGCCGGTTACTGTGAATTGGACAGTGTCGATAAAGGTAAATTAGAGGGTGGGAAAGATGACGAGGCACAGGGTCAGGTTGTAGAGGGTGGCGGAGACAAGGCTGGGCCAGATGCTGCGCGTGCGGCCGGCAACCCAACCGCCAATCAAGCCGATGGTGAGCCAGGAGTAGACCGCACCGTAAAGGATACCCTGAGTAAGGGGAAGCAGGAAGGCAGCCAGGAGCTGCGGAAGGGTAAACAAGGTGGCCTGGAGAATGACCGCCCAATTGGAGTTCATGCGGCGCATCAGCCGGTTCAGCAGCCAGCCGCGGAAGAAAAGTTCTTCGGCGAAGATCGAAACCAAGCCCGCAAATAAAATGAAGCTAATCCATCCCACGGGAGAAGAGAATTGCAACAGCCAGCCAAAGGTGGGGTCGGCAGGGGTTGCGGAAAGCGCTTTCTGGAGCAGCATGCGATAAGTGTGCGACCAGGGTTCAATTGCCGCGGTAAGCACCAAGTTGGCTCCCAGGCAAAGGGCTGTATATTTGAAGAAATCACTCCACTTGATGGCGCGTATGCCGATACCGGCGGCATCCCGACTGAAAATGAGGGCAATGAGGGGGACTGCCAGGAAGAGGAAGGTGAAAACGGGAAATGCGGCATCGAGCAGGCGTACGACCGGATACAACGCCAGCAGAGCGGCGATAATCCAAACAAAGGCCAGAAGATTCCCTTTTTGTTTTGCAGGTGCGATGTTCGCTGGATGGTTAATTTTCATGAACAAGAAGATCCTTGGAAAAAATATTTTTTTGGGAAAAATTGAGGACTTTTCCCCCGTTCCCGAATTATACCCAAACAATTCAAGCAAACGGCATTTTGGTGCCGGTTTCCCCTGAAAAAAACGAACACTGGTTGATGCTTCAGTTCCTTTCCAGCGCGAATTGAAATATCCCCGCGCAGGAAGAAATCCTTGTGAATGTGGCATGGATTCCCGCTGCTCTACATGATGCGGCGGTTTCATCTGCGATCCAGTACTGCTCCTGTTCCCACTGCGTGCCCAGGCTGCGGCGCAGTTGATCTTCCTCGCCGGCGTTTTGGAAGGCGATATCGCCAATCACCAGCCTGCCGTCAGGAGCAAGATTTTCACTCAACATACGTTTTACCAGGTCGACCTTTTCGGTGAGCGTGAAATGGTGGAAGGTATATGCCGAGACGATGAAGTCAAAATGACGCTGAAATTCGGGAGGCCAGGCGCTGCGCAGATCGACCCTCGACAGTGCGGCTTTGGGTAATTTCAATTGAGCCAGCGCCAGCATCTCGACCGAAAAATCCAATCCCCAGATCGCGCAGCCTTTCGATTCGAAAATCTGCGCCAAGTTGCCCGTGCCGATTCCGAGGTCCAGGACAGCGGCAGCGGGATGCGGGGCGCAGAGATCAACGATGGTTTTCAGCAGGGTCGAATAGCCTTCGAACGGAAAACCGGCTTCGTCGATGACGCTTTGATCGTAATCGGGCGCCCAGTCATCGAATTCAGAGGAGGGATTGGGTTTGGACATGAGCCTTATTTACTTTTCCTTTCAAAGATGCGCGGAAAAAGGAAAGGAGTGTTGGCTTTGTAAGCTAAATACTCCTTGCCGAAACGCATCTCCAGTTCCTTCTCTTCGATGTTCTTGATATAGAGGATCAAAAGACAGGCAAAAAGCAGTACCACGGCGACGGCTGAGATCGACCCGACGATCACTGAAATACCCAGGTAAGCGAGGATCGTACCGAAGGTCATGGGGTTGCGGCTGCGTTTGAACACCCCGCTCACCAGCAGCCGCTGGGTTGCCATGACGGGCAGCGGCGTGCCATTGGCCTGGAACAACTGCGAACCGATCGACCACCAGGCGAAGATCACCCCCACGAGGATCAAGACAACACCAAGGATAATATTGACGACACCGAAATACAATCGCGGCAGATGCAGCAGGTCATCCAGCCTGGGGAGAGGTTTAATGAGTGTGTAGGGGATCAGGAATACGAAGATCAATCCGGCAGGGATCAAGGCCAATGCCTTCTGAGTATCGGAGTATTTATGCCTTGCCCATTTGGCAATCCATTGAGATATGCGCATATGAAAGGTTACCTTTCTCCAAGCACTGTTGGCTAGCAAGCGGAGGGAATCCTGCTCATCCGACGCCCTTGCGCATGGCGACGATCATCGAAATCAACAGCAGTATCGTGGTTGCCACTGTGACGAGCCATAAACCCCGGTTCAAACGAAACATTGGCAACCCCATCAGCAGGATCGAGCCGAAGAAAAGCAGGAGGTAGGGAACGAGGATCTCAACGCGCACCGGCGAGCGGAACTCGACCGGCCAGAGATACTCGATGCACACCATGAGGATTACAAAGGCAATGAATACGACCAAACCAATCCATTGCCGCCAGTCGGTTTTGGCGCGCAGGAATGCAGCCAGGGCAACGGCGGCTGGGATCGACAGGGCGATAATGACGTATCCAAGGCTGTGGTTGATCGATATGCTGCGCGTAGCAATACGGGAAAGAAAGCCTGCTGACTGTAGAAGATTAACGGCGTTCACAATGATCCACACTGTGATCGCAGCCCACCATGGATTAATGTTGGAATGGACGGACATCATGCACCTCCCCAAAAATCAAAAAACATCCACTATTGCACTGATTGGCAGCAATATTTGTATATGGTATTAAGTAGATAATAATCTCAATACCATTATACATACCCAATCATCGAGCTGCTGGATCTCATTTTCCAGGCAATTTTTTCTCCCTGAGCGATTTGGGGTGAGAAGAAACGAAATTCCAAATTGAGGGGTAAATGAATGCCATCAACAGGCCGATGACACGCCTTGCTGCGGGCAAAACCAATTTTGAACCTTTCGTCTGCTTAAGGGTACGTAGTAGAGAATGCCTATCATGTACTCATCCGAAGACAGCATGATCGCAAAACCACTGCCAATGAACCTATTCCGAACCCACCAAAAAGAGCCTACCCTGCCGGCCGGGCAGGCGAATGAGCTTGACCTGGTACGCCGCATTGCAGGCAAGGATGAATGCGCTCTGCAGCAACTCTATGCCATACACGGACGCGGTCTTTACGCCTATGCCCTGCACCTGGCAGGCGATGCGGCCCAAGCTGAAGATGTGGTGCAGGCTGTACTGGTGCCTGTGTGGCAGACGTCAGGCAGATATCGCGGCGAAGGGCGCTCCATCCGTGAGGGATGGAGGAAATTGACTGCCGAGCACCGGACTGTGCTGAAATTGGTCTTTTACCTTGGATTGGGCCTGGAAGAGACGGCGGAGGTTAGCGGCTGCCCGATGGAAATTGCCCCAGGCGACTGCATGGCATGTGTGGACACTGACCTGCCCCGGCGCGGCGAAATACCTCATTGCAAAGATAGTGCAGCCGGGTTTGGAGGACGGGTATGTGTGGCTGATGAAATAAACCAGGCACGGCGTAAAGAACCTGGCTTAATGTCGAAGTCCGGTAAAATCAGGTCAAACGTAAATCAGTTATGGGCGGGTTCGAAACCCGCCCATAACTGAAATTCTTCAAACCCAGAATCCCGCGTGAACCGCGCGCGCTTCCTCCTCCAGCAGCGGACCGACCACCTCGACCGGTTTTTTCCCCCTGGCGAAAACGTCGCGGCAATGGAGAAGAAGAACATCCTCGGAAATCGGATTCACCATGGAGTACAGTCCTTCCTCGCTCAGACCGTACACCACGCGCCGCACGTTGGCCCAGAAGATCGCGCCGGCGCACATGGGGCAGGGTTCGGTGCTGGCGTAGATGGTGCAATTCGCCAGGAATTGGCTGTCGTACTGCATGGACGCCAGCTTCATCAGGGTGGTCTCAGCGTGGGCGGTGCAGTCGTCCGTGGATACGGTCAGGTTGCCGGCTTCCAGCAATATGTTGCCGTGCTCATCCACCAGCAGGGCGCCGAAGGGGTGGCTGCCCTCCTGGCGCGATTTGCGGGCAACCTCGAATGCGATACGAAGGAAATATTCGTCTTTGTCGTTCATGGGATCAACCTCCTGGCATGTTGAGGGGGAGTATACAAGACGCAACGCAGGCTTTCAACGAAGGAAATCAGCAACTTTGCGGCGGGTGGGACTTCTTAAATTAATAGTGGTTCCCATATCATTTTATCAATTTTGATATGGTTTCCGCACATTTTTTCAGGTAAACTAAAATATGAAAATGCTGTGCCTGGGATCATACAAAAATGGGGGGAAGGGGTCGAACCATGTTCGTGGGTGGTGAATTCTATGCCGATGCGCGCTGGCAGGTGGAGCAGCAGGCGATCTCAACTGAAACCATGACATTTCTCAACGGCGGGAAGGCCTGCCTGATCGTCATCAGCCGGTGGCTGCTCGATCACGGCATTGGCGAGATCCTCCTGCCTTCCTACCTGTGCCCGACCATCGTCAACACGCTGGAGCGCTGCGGGATGCAGTGCGCGTATTACCAGGTTAACGAGGATCTTTCCATCAACATCGAAGACCTGGTGCACAAGGCGGAGGGGCAGCGGGCGGTTTACTTTATCAACTACTTCGGCTTTCCGCATTCCGTGCTTCTGCGCAACTACCTGGCGTACCTGCAGCAGCAGGGGATGATGGTGGTGGAGGACAACGCCCAGGCGGGTTTTAAAGAACAGACCACAGGGGATTTCGTGTTCAACAGCATGCGCAAACTGGTGCCCTATGACGGCGGATACCTGGTCACCCATCACGACATCGCGCCCTACGTGGAAAAATTGGGCGCTGCGCAGAACCGGCGCCTGCCCGTGATACGTGAATACCGCCGGAAGCTGGCGGATTACCTTTTCAAGGATATGGGCGAGCATGAGGAACTGGTGCGCCTGTACAACCTGGCCGAGGAGTATTACGAGGCGGATATGACGGTGGAGGGCGACGCGCAGGAACGGAGCGCCATCGAGCACCTGGATTGGAAGGGCATGGGTCAGGCGCGGCGGGAGAATTACGCCTTCCTGCTGGAGCAGATGCGCGGCATTCCGGGCATCGAGCCGCTCTTCCCGGTGCTGCCGCCGGGCGTGGTGCCGCTGGGGCTGCCGGTATACGTGAACGGCGTGCAGCGCGACCGGTTGTTCGATGAGCTGGGGGAAGCGGGCATAGGGCTGACCGTGCACTGGGAGGGGCTATTGAATGATCCGCGCTTGAACGGGAACACGGGGGCGGTGGAGATGGCGGGGAAGATGCTGACGCTGGCGGTCGATCAGCGGTGGGGCAAGGCGCACATGCAGTACATGGCGGAGAAGGTGAGGGAGATCGTGGGGTAGGGGGCGTTCGGGATTGAGAACAATTTCTCGTAGGGTGCGTCCCTGGACGCACCACTCATGATTGGATATACAATACTCCCATGCCGGAATACCGACGTTCACGAATCGAAGGGGGAACCTACTTTTTCACCGTTGTTACTTACAACCGGCTCCCCATTTTCGAAAACGAACATGCAAGAAATATTCTCCATGCTGTCTGGGAGAACACTTTACTCCGATTTCCGTTTGAAACCATGGCAGTCTGTCTGCTGCCGGATCATATTCATTGCATCTGGAGATTGCCGGAAGGGGATGCCGATTATTCTATCCGTTGGAAGGAAATCAAGGGTCTGTTCACCAAGCGATATTTACGCGAGATCGGAGCGGGTGAAGAACGGAACACATCCCGCCTGCTGCGTGGAGAAGCAGCGATATGGCAGAGGAGGTTTTGGGAACATACGATCGAGGAAGAAGACGACCTCGAAACTCATTTGGATTATATTCATTTCAATCCGGTGAAGCATGGATATGTGGAAAAACCAGCGGATTGGCAGTGGTCGAGTTTTCAGCAGTACGTGAATGCGGGGGTGTATGATGCCGATTGGATCGGGGGAAATGAAGGAAGGTTGCAGAAGCTGTGTTGGGAGTGAGAAAACATGGTGTGGTGCGTCCAGGGACGCACCCTACGGCTGAAGTAAATGAATCTGGAAATAATACCCCCTCCCGGTTGGTAACTGGGAGGGGGTGTTTTTCGCTTATTCCATAAACCAGCGCGCTTTGATCTCTTGCGGCGACATGGGCGGTAATTGGAGGAATCCGTTTTCGCCCACGCGCAGGGCATCGAGCTTGCCGCCGATCCATTCGGGCAGGGATTCGTTGGTGATCTCCGGGATGTCGTATCTCAGGGAGTTGTTGCTGCCAGCGAAGAAGGCGTCCGGTTTGAACTTGAGCCCGCTAAGGTAGTAATACGCCACGTACACGCCTTCGTAAGCAGTTCCGCCGGGACGGATGAAGGCGATGCACTGGAAATCTGAACCGGCGTCGATCTCGTTCTTCCAGGCGATCAGTTCGTCCTTGCGCGCCATGCATTCCGTGAACGGCTTGTGAGTGTTGGATTTGTCGGTGATGCCCCAGAAGAGATCGTTCAACTGCTCGGTGGACCAGATGGCGCCCAGCTTTGGATTCCCGGCGATCATTTTCACAATATCCTGCTGGGAGAAGGAATTGCCGTTGTAATCGGCCGGTTTTTTAATGGCGTTGATGTCGGGGTATTCCTTGAGCTTTCCATCCACGATGTCCTGGATGTATCCGTTATCGCCGAAGTTGTAATAGACAAAATCGCCCTGGTCGCCCATGTGCTTGAACATAAAGCTGAGCACAGTGGTATAGATCTCGCGCTCGGCAGAAAGGTTATATGCGCCCGCTTCGCTGGTGTCGGCGTTGAGCGAGAAGACGGGAATGCCGCGCTTGACGGCATCGTGAAGCTGCGGGTACGAGCCGTTCACGTCCCAGCGGTTGGAACTGTTGATGATGGCGTCAACTCCCTGGTCCGCCAGTGCGGTGATGTTTTCTCCGTGCACGCACTGCACCTCCAGTTCGGAGCAGGCGGTATCCAGGTCCAACCGCATCTGCGAGTTCAGGCTGCCGGTGTAGCCAATGACGAAGGGTTTACCCGACTGACTGCCTGGGCTGGCGGCTGGCGCCTGTGTTGAATCCGATCCATATTGGGGGTAAACGCCGTGCGTGGGTCCGCACTTGAAGGGTGTGTCGGGGTTGCGGTCGTTGCCGGGGCTGTTGGTGAGGAAAAGGAACAAGTCCGGGAAGACTTCTCCCACTAGGAAGATATCCTCGTTGCCGTTGCCATTAATATCGCCCGATCCCATCTCGACACGGTCGCCATTGGCCGTCCAGACCGGCAGAAATTCCTGGACGGTGCCCTTGCCGCCGGTATCGCTGACCTCGCTGCCATCTGCGGTGAGGATGCAGTTGTGGCAAAGACCCTCGGGATGGTTCCAGTTGGCGAAGATGCGGCCGTCCACCGACCACTCGGCGCCGTAGACCGTGCCGCCCTGGGTGATCCGGCGGGCATTACTGCCATCCAGGTTCATTACAAACAGTTGGCTTTGATCACCCTCGCCCTGCAGCCAGGCGATCTTCTGACCATCGGGTGAGAATTTGGGCTGAGAATCCTGTTCGGGGCTGTTGGTCAGGTTAACCTCGGTCCCGGAAGCAAGATCGATCAGGTAAATATCCCCTTTGCTGCTGTATGCGATCTGGTCGCCCAGCGGAGACCAGTCGGGGAACTGGCTCTGGTCTTGATGGGAAACCTGTACCACGTCGCTGCCATCGGCGAGCATTGAATAAATGAATTCGCCGCCGCCGGTTTCAGTAACCCGGTTGGAGACGAATGCGATGCGCGTGCCGTCCGGCGACCATACCGGGTCGAAGTCGTTTCCGGGATTGTTGGTGAGGTTCACCTGGCCGCTGCCGTCAGGGGCCATGACGTAGACCTCCTGGTTTCCGTCGCGATCGCTGTCGAAAGTAATATTGCACGGCAAGACCGGCTCCTCGGTGGGTTGCGGCGTGGGGACGGCATCGAGAGCGGCAGCGTCTGTTTCCGCAGGTTCCAGTGTGGGATTGGGTGTGGAATTCTTTGCGCAGCCGCTGAGCATGATCATGCCCAGCGCGAGCAGGATGATGGAAGGGAGTAATGTTTTTTTCATTGTGGTCACCTGTATTTTGATTTCGGAATTCCCCGGCGTGATGGTTATTCGAGTATTTTCACGGTAAACATGGTAAAAATCAAGCAGAATTGTCTTAAAATTTGTGGAATTTATAGGGATTTAACGCATGAACGATCAATTCTTTTCGCACAGGCAGTAAAAATGGGAATTAACTCGCTGGTCGAGGATGATCCGTGGCGGTTCACGCTCGCGATATATTAAGGTCACAGTTGTTCACTGGAAATTCACCGGTGGGGTAAATTCTGACTCCCATGCAGAAAGGGGAGGGCGCTTCATTTAATACGTAGACATTAAGAATTTCCGCATGCTATCGATGGCGCGTTGGTCGTTGATGATGCTTATATGTGTACGCCCCGGGATCTTTTCCACTTCGGCGTCAGGGATGAGGCCGGCAATGTGCAGGATGTGCTCCTCCTTGACCATGTCCTTTTCGGCGTAGAGGATCTTGACGCGCGTGTGGATGGTCTTCAAATCCTCATCGCTGAGGTCGATGTCCTTGAGCATCAGCCCGAAACGCAGGATGTGCTTCTTCATGTTGAATCCAAGGCGGTGGAGAAAGCCCATGAAGCTGTGCATGCCGCGGATGGTGTTCAGCGTCTCTTCCTGTGTGCCGCTCACCAGCGTGTTGGGCGAGACGGCCACGATGCGCGGGAAGAGCTGCGGCGCCTTATGCGCCAGGTGGAGGGCGATGTTGCCGCCGTCGCTGTAACCGATGACAAATGCCTGGCCGATCCCCCTGGCCTGGCAAAAAAGGATGACATCACTGCTGATCTGGTCGATGGTCAGCTCGTCATCGTTGGAGAGGCTTTGACCGTGCCCGCGGCTGTCGAGGGCGTAGGTGTGAAACATGGAAAAATGCTTCAACTGGTATTGCCGGAAAATGCGGTTACTCAACGAATTGCCGTGCAGCAGGAGCAGGTCGGGTCCGCTGCCGTACTGGCAAAAGGCGATATGTATGTCGTTCAACTTTTCGTATTCTGTAGGTAGAACGTTCATTATGTTCATTTTCCCTGCGCTGCGGATATTATAGCCCATGCCGGAGCCGCCTGCTCAATCCTCCACAATTCTCCATATTTGGCGGTATCCCTCAGACAAAATGCGTGCTATAATAATACTAATTAGGTATTTAATATCATAAAAAAGGTTACTTTCCCCTCCTCCAGGAGGGGTTTTTTGTCGAGTGAGGTTGAAGATGAACGCAACACGTACGAATCGGTTGCTCTGGGCGGCGTTTGCGGTTTCCACTATTTTTGGGGGGTTGAATGCGCTGGGTGTGCGCTACACCGTCGTTGAATTGCCGCCCATGTGGGGCGCGACTTTACGGCTTGTGCCTTCAACGCTGATCCTTTTTGGCCTGGTATTTTTCCTTAAACTGCCGCTGCCCAAAGGAAAGGCATTGCTGGGCAGTATCCTCTTTGGTTTGTTGAATTTCGGAGCCACCATGCCCCTCCTGTATTACAGCATTAAAATCATCCCACCGGGCATGGTGCAGGTGATACTGGCGCTGGTGCCGCTGTTTACACTGCTCTTTGCCATTGCCCACCGCCAGGAGAAATTCCGCTGGAATGCACTTGCCGGTGCCCTGCTCGCCATCGGCGGGGTTGCGCTCGTCTTCGGTGAGCAGATCCGGGATCACATTCCGTTGTTTGCGCTGCTGGCGGTGGTGCTGGCGGCGGTCAGTTTTGCCGAAGCGACGGTCATTGCCAGGAATTTCCCCAAGAGTCACCCCATTACCACCAGCGCCATAGCCATGGCCATTGGAGCGGCCGTTGTATTTGCCATATCGCTGCTCAAGGGTGAACCCCGCGCACTGCCGGCGATGATGAACACCTGGATCGCACTGATCTACCTGATCGTTTTCGGCTCGGTCATCATGTTCCTGCTCGTTCTCTATATCCTGAAACAATGGACGGCGTCAGCGATTTCCTACCAGTTCGTGCTGCTCCCGTTCGTGTCGCTGACCGTTTCGGGGCTGCTGGGCATCGAAAAACTGACCCCCATCCTGCTGGGGGGTGGAAGCCTGGTGCTGCTGGGTGTTTTTGTGGGGGTGCTGTTCACTCCCCGTAAAAGGACAACAGAAGCAAAGCCTACAGTGCGCATTGATACCTCCCCCTGCCTGGAGTGCGAGTAAGCCGGGTATGGAACGCGGATCGATCCTTAGCGGCTTTTGATTTTTTCCACCAATTCTAAAGCCCACGTGCGCACGGAACTCATGTCGCGCGCGTCCATCTCGGGCATCTGAGAGGCAAATAACTTCATTGGAAACCCCAGCTTCGAGGGGTCATATTTTCCTCCAAACAACCCTACCGTGATGGGTGTCAACCAGGGAAAATCCGCCAGGGCTTTATCGAGCTGTTCATGCGCCCCTGTCCATTCCTCCTCGTTGCGCGGAGTCTGCACCGGACCCAGGGCAAAGACCGCCACGGGGATTTTTTCCAGCAAGCCGCGGTTGTGGGAAAGAAAACTGCGGGCATCGTTGTGCCAGCGGAACATATAAAGCGGCGCGCCGATCACCACCGCCTGGTATTGTTCCAATTTGTGCATCACGCGCAGCGGACATACTTCGGCGTTCAAACCGGATTCTTTAATGACCTCCGCGATGGTCTCCGCGGCTTCGCGCGTGGTGCCGGTGCGCGTGGCGTAAACGATGAGAACAGATGCTGGCATTGGGCTTTCTCCTGAAGATTTTTGTCGATCACGAATGGCTGGTATACTCCAAACACGCCGCCGATCAATAAAATAATTGCACGATCACCTGAAAGAGGTCGCTTTCGGTGAGGATGCCAACCAACTTGTTCTCTTTATCGATCACGGGCAGGCTGTGGAATTTGTGCTGCACCATTAACTGCGCGGCACTGGTGATCTCTTCATCGGGGGTGACGGTGATCACCGGCGAGATCATCAGTTTCGATACCGGCTGTGCAAGGATGGCATAAGAGGCTTCGGCATCCCTGTGCTGTACCAGGCGGGATGGGTCGGCTCCCATCAGGTCGGTACGCGTGACAATGCCCTTCAGCTCGCCATTTTCCACCACCGGCAGGCTGCGGATGCGGCGGGTGCCCATCAGTTCGTGTGCTTGCAGCAGCGTGGAATCCGGATCGATAGTGACCACTTCATAAGTCATGCATTCGCCGACCAGGATCTTCTTTTTGAGTTCGCTGTAACCTTCAATCAGAAAACGCAGCACGTCCGTGTTGGTGAGAATGCCGATCAGCCTGCCTTTTTCCATCACCGGCAGGGCGGTGATCTTGTTTTCCAACATTACGCGGGCTGCCTTGGGCAGGGAAGATTCTGGTTGTGCGATAAGCGGATTGCGGGTCATCACGTCCCCAACGGTTTCTTCCGGCAAATCGACTTCATTTTGCGGGGTTTTCCCGCCCAGGAATGAGAGGTCCAGGCGCATCAACCCGCGCCGGGTGACAATGCCGACCAGTCGATCCCCATCCATGACGGGTAGGGCGCGAATCTTGTGTTCAGCGGTGATCTTGCGGGCTTCTGGCAGCGTGTTCCTGGGGGTCACGGTGATCACGGGCGATGACATCCAATTACGAACCAAACGGTCCAGCATTCGAAGCCTCCTTTACTCTACTGATAGGAACAGAGCCATCTTGCAAGCTTAAAAACCATATTAATTATATGACATGCGCCAAATGGTTCTCCCCCGGAGAATATCCCCTGAGTTAATTGACCGCGACTTGGTCTACTCCACAACCAATCTGACCTGCCTGGCCGCGTCGCGGAACATGTGGAGGTCCGGTATATCCATGCCTTTTTTACCAGAAGGTCAATCGCTTAATCCATCCAGCTGTTTGAAAGAGTTGATGATTTTAGAATAAAGTGTAAGGGCAAGTATTATTTATCTTTAAAATTTATTTGGTATTTTTGAACCGGCTAGCATTTGAGTTCTTCAATCTCCGGATCGTCGAATAGCCGGTGCATCAGGGCTTTGTGCTTCTGCGGGGAGCCGGTGGCGGTCCAGGTGCAGGTCATGCGGTCGCCGCTTTTCACCTGGCTGTGGCTTTTAATGTGCAGCCCGTGCTCGCGGAAGGTGCGTTCCAGGGCTTCATACTTATCGACTCCGGCAGCACAGGACAACTCGTACCTGCGTTCCTCGCGCAAGTTATCCACGCGGTGTTCAAGGAAAGGCAGCAGCCACAGGATGGCCATGGTCAGCAGCAAAACCACCCCGGCGAGCAGGTATTCCCCTCCGCCGATCCCCATTCCGATGGCAGCGGTCAACCAGACCATGGCCGCGGTGGTCAAGCCAATGACCCTTCCACCGTCGCGCAGGATGACGCCCGCTCCCAGGAAACCCACACCGGTGACGATGTTGGCGGCGATGCGTGTTGAATCGCTGTTCGCCGCAAGTCTGAAGGACAGAATGGTAAACAGGCAGGCACCGGCGCAGATGAAGATCAGCGTGCGGAAGCCCGCTGCCTTGTCGCGGAATTCGCGCTCGATGCCGATCAAACCGCCGGCGCTCACCGCCAGCACAATTTTAATGACGTCTTCAACGCTGAGGATCATAATTTCCTCCTGGATCATAATGGTAAAAAGTATGCGTATTATACGGCGGAAATGTGCTGAAAAAGTAAATTCTGAGTGACCTCAGCGCAATTTAGGGATATAGATGATGAGAAATACAGAAATTCCAACCATACCCGGAATAAGGTATCATCCAAATCAGATCGAGCCAAGGAATTCATCGAAGTAGCGGTAGAACTCTGCCTTGCTGCCCAGATGGACATTGTGATCAGGAGAGGATACCTCACGTGCCGTGCAACTGGCGATGAGCAACTGCATTTTCAGAAAATCCTCATCGGGGACGGCCTCATGGCTGCCCGACCTGAGCAGCAGTACCGGGCATTGGATCGCGGGTAAAAGGTGATACCAGCTCTCATAATAGGCGATGTTGGCTGCCATCGCCTGGGTGCTGAACATCATCTCGTACCCGTCCGCCGTTTCAACCAGGCTGTTCATAAAATACTCATAACTCAACTCGGATTGCATGACGCTCTTGATATGATCCCGGGCTTGCTGCAAACTTTTGAAGGGCAGCGGCCAATCCCTGGTCAGCGGGTCGGAGAGATCGACCTGCTCCAGCGGCAGCGTGCACGGCTGCTCCGGACCGTTGGCGGATTTGTCGAGAATGGCCAGCGCCTTCACATATTGGGGATGGGTCGCCGCCAGGTAACCGGCAATGTGCCCGCCCATGGAATGCCCGACCAGGATGACCGATTTCAGATCGAGGTGATCTAACAATTGCACCATGTCTGATGCCATTTCCTCTGCTGTGTACTTGCCCGAAGGCTTGGAGCTCATGCCGTGACCGCGCTAATCGGGAGCGAGCACGCGGTATTTTTCCGCATAGTGCTGCATGAAATCCACCCAGGTCTCACCTCTCCCCCACCGCCCATGCAGGCAAAGGATCGCCGGACCGTTGGTTCTTGTGTCCCGCAACAAGATATCAATATTTCCCAGCCGGACCATTTCGCGGTGGATGAAATTTGAGAGCATATTTCCTCCTAAATATGAAGTGGATCTTTCACGCGGGATCGCCCGGTGCAGGCAATCCACCTACGATTACCCTCAGGCATATTTGACGGCAAAGATAGGTTTACAGGGATTATACTAAGCGTTGGAAGAGTTTCAGATTATCAGTAAAAAACATATTCAAAAATTTGATTCATTATTGAAAATGAACGCCGACGGTAATTTGCGTGAAATGACATGGTCACCTGATGGACGCTGGTTGTTGGTTGACCTCTCGTGGAACGTTGCGGACGAACCCTATGCAAAGGCGATGATACAGGTTGATACCGGTCAGATCCTGCCGCTTCCTGAACTGGAAGGCACGGTGACCGACTGGCTGCCTTGAGCTGAGAAAATTCGAATATTGAAAACTGCCCTCTCCAGAGGCAGGACGAACCCAAGAAATGAAAGAGCGCTTTCCGAAAGGAGGGCGCTGTTTAAAATTACTTTTTCAACAAATACCGGCGCGCAGCCGGTAAAAATGCCAGCAGGAGGATCAGCCCGCCCCAAATGTAGCATATGGTGTGAAGGAGGGAGTATCCAACCCAGATCAATTCCACGGAAAGCCAGATCCACACGATCAAGCCCGATGCCAGGGAACCCGCCCAACTCCAATGGTATCGTTTAAACGGATTGATCTTTTCAGGCAATGTCCACAGGGGTTTCTTTAGCACACCATAAGCAATTCCTGTTGGATAAATCCCAATGAACAAGAAAAGGATCAAACCGGGAAAAAAGAAATTGGCGAATGGAGAGCCTTGCATAACGGAAAGGGGCATTTGCATTGAACTTCCGTCAGGGGAGATCATAAGCATCAGCCCGCTGACGATGGCTCCGAGCGCCAGTAAAAACTCAAGAATGATCAAAGTCCAGATGATGAAAGGTTTGGTGTCAGAATTTTTCATAAATCCTTCTTTCCAGAATTCGACCGTCACACGTGCGAACTCCGTGAATTCCCACAGGGCGCATTCGTTTGAATGTCCCCTGCGACTGTTTATCGAGCCCGACGATTACCATTCGATCGAACTCCACTTCAAGCGATTTTATTCCTGGACATGGCAAGGAGTTTTAAGACAACCTGCAACAGGTCATCCAGGATGAGTGTGGCGATGATGATGGCTACATCCGGTATCGAGGCCACGAACCATTCCAGGCTGAAACCGCTCTGAAGAATTGCAGGCGCAACGAACACGACGATCACAATGGTGATAACGATCGCGAGAAGATGTTTCAGGATATCTTTCCGCCGCTGGCTTGCATCCCAGGTCAACATTTTAGCGCGCCAATTGGGCAGCCTGACAACCTTGCGGGCTGCCAATGCGAGAACGACCAACCATATGATGAACAATCCCCAGCCAAAGATCGTTGAACTAATTTTTTCTTCGATCACGGGGTTGCCTGAAAGATGATTGGCAACGTTGTTGAACAAGGTGCTGTATTCGCTGAAATCCTTGAGCATGTGATTTTGATTGATCAACATCACGAGCGTGATGTCTCTCTCCGGCAAAATGAGCATATTTGTGTGAAAACGCTGGGTATCTCCGCCGTGAGTGATGTTCGTCTCGCCGTTGGTTTGGTCGATTTGCCAGCCAAACCCATAGGTGCTGCCGATTTCACTATTGGGGGTGAACATCAATGCGACGCTCTCGGGCTTGAGTACCTGGAACCTATCCAGTTCGCCGCCGTTATTCATGGCCGTGAGATATCTTGCCATATCGTTGGCTGTTGAAATAATGAATCCGGCTGGCAGATCATATTGCTTAACAGGTTGTTTCATGGGAACGGCAAACATGAAAATCTGCGCATAGCCTTGAGTCAAACCTGCTTCCTTCGCGGCCGCCGCATCGGTAAAGGTACGCTTCATTCCCAGCGGAGTAAATATATGCTCGGAGAGGTAATCGCCATAGGATTGTCCGGACACGGTTTCAATGATCAACCCCAGCGTGTCATACCCGGGATTGAAATATTGCATTTTACTGCCTGCAGGGGCGGTTGGGCGCGCGCGTGAAAGGTCGCGCACCAGCATTTCGAGGGAGTTGTCCGCGGGCAGGTTTGACGTGTACCCGGCATATGAAAGACCGCTGGTGTGCTGCAGCAAATGGCGGATTGTGATCTGTTGAGAGGCTTGTTCATCGGCTACCTTAAACCACGGCAGGTAGGCCTGTACCGGTGCATCCAGTTCAAGTTGACCCTGCTCCACAAGCTGCATGACGGCCAAAGCTGTAAAGGATTTGCTGATCGAACCCAGGTAAAACGGGGTATCGGCGGATACAGGCCGACCGGCTCCGGCGGTACCGTATCCTTTACTGTAGAGCTCTTCATCACCCCGTGTTACTGCCAGTGCGATACCAGGAATGTTGTGACGCTGCATGGCAGCGGTGATATATTCATCGATTTCCGCATAATCACCAGAAGCCGCGGCTGAAGCACGATTTCCGATGATCCCTGCAAAAACCAACATCAGGCATAAAATGCTGACGAGTCCAGAATAGAGTTTGATTTTCATTGCATCACCTGTGAATTTATTCTGTGATGAGTATGCGATTCAACTGCTGAACCGTTCTGGGAATCAGGCAAAAAAGGAATACTTCCTCTGATTCCCCATACGGACCGGTAAGGTTTCAATATGAAAATTCGGCGAGTTTTTGCTGTAACCCTGAGCCGGATCGGATACCAGGAGGATCCCCACAAAGACACCGAAAGTTACATATCTATTCACTTGAGTGGGTCGAACGGGCTTGAAACGATCTCGATCCATTCTATCACGATCTCATTTTTTCAAGTTCAAAATTCACACTGCTTGGGAAGGTTTGCGATGTTTATGCGTATTTGCATGGGAATGAACCAAGCAAACGGAAAGGGTTATTCATAATTACACTTTTTTCATTTACCATGGGGGAGAGAAGAAGAAATTGACCTCTGAGCAGCTTGCAACATCGGTAATATAATCGCTGTTTATGTCGTTTAAAAATGTCTGCCTTAACTGCGGTGCCTGCTGCGCATTCTTCCGGGTATCGTTCTACTGGAGAGAAGCAGAACCTGCACAGGGAAGAAGAATTCCCCCTGATCTGGTTGAAGAAGAGACTGAGTTTTACGACAACATGAAGGGCACCAACCAGGGGCATCCCTATTGTGCTGCGCTCAGAGGAAAAATTGGCGAGAGCGTCGGCTGCACCATTTACAGAGATCGTCCATCTCCATGCCGGGAATTTGGCATCCATTGGGACAAGGGGAGGATGCAGATCGATTCCGGCGACCTGGAGCGCTGCAACAGGGCGCGGGCTGCCTGGAATTTACCTCCGCTGACAATGGAACTGATCGACTCTGCTGGGAGAAATACCACACTCACCTGCCTGGTGGATCAATTGATGGAAAATTCCAGGAAGGGAATCATTTTTCGACATTAGGGACAGAAATCCAATGTGCGCCGCAGAGGTTATTTTGTAATTGATGGGGGTACAAGCACAGGTTCGATAATTCAAAGCAGGTACAGAGAAAATCAATAATTTTTAGTCACTGGCAAACGAAATCATGGGCAGGGTTTGAGGTTGAAAGATACCCCATCAAAACCTCTTTACAGGCGATTCGTTCAGACCAGGTATTTCTTCACCATTGCTACTAAAGCGTTATGCGTGGCTTCATCCGCGGTAGCGATCAGACCGGTGGCATCATTTCCCCACCTGTTACCGCGCAGGTCAGTAACCTTGCACCCGGCAGCCTCACACAGCGCAATTCCGGCGGAATAGTGCACGTTGTAGCGCGCGTCTCCATCCGTGATATAAGCTGCCCGCTGCCCGGTGGCGACCCAGGCAAGCGCGATCGAAGAGGAGACCACACGCGGTCTGAACCTGGCAGCAAATTCAGGATCTGCGATCAGCATCGATGTGCGAAAATTCGGGGCATTCGGGTAGGGGGGATCAAGGTTTATATCGACTAGATTCGAACTCGAAACGGGGGCAAGCGGAGAATCCTGACCGTTTGCGCGGGCATACGCCAAGAGTCCATCCGTCCAGTAAATCTCCCGGATAAAAGGGTCGGCCACGGCAGCCGTGATGAACATTTCTCCTGCCATCAGCGCCACGTTCACAGCCGCCACGTGCATGCGCGCAGCATAATTTAATGTACCGCAGAGAGGGTCGATCAGCCAGGTGCGCGGGCTGGTTTTTACGCCACTTTGACCGCTTTCCTCTCCGAGGACGGCGTCCTCCGGGCGTTCACGCTGCAGCAAGGACAGCATAACGTTCTCCGATTCGACATCGGCGTTCGTCGCAAAGTCACCGGCGCCCTTGTCCAGACGCTGCAGCGTCGTACCAAAGCGACTGCGGAGGATCTCAGCACCAGCATCTGCAAGGGTGATCGCGAGTTCGATATCGTTCATTTTGACCCTTTACCCGCATGGAAGATGAATAAATCAATGCTGCTTATATTGGTCATAGGTTTACGAGAGATCACCGCAACTTCTCCGCATATAGTCTTTTGTCAACGATGAGTGTCACTGTGAGACAAGAAGGTTTCAATATCGTTGATGAAACTGAGAATTCCACTTTCTATTTGTGAGGTCAAAGAATCCAGATCATCAAAATCAGGATTTCCCACCAGGATGGATTCCAGGATGGAATCGGCACCTTTAATGGTCGGTACAAGCGGGTATCGATTCCAATTGTTTTCCTTGATCATTGCCCAGTATTTCGATTGAACCTGCTTGTTGACTCCCGATAACCAAACTTCAAACCTGCCTTCTTGGTGGAGGAACACGACCGCGATTTTCAAAGTCCGCTGTTTTAACCGTTCCGTAACAATTGAAAAATATGTCATGTCCATGTAACCGGTATAGATGCTTCCGGAAATGGAATAACCGGGATACTTGTTTTGTAAATGAGTTCGCAGCTGCATGATGTAATCCATCAGCCCTTTATACGCCTTTTGGATCACGCCTTTCTGCAGCAGGGTTCGATACTCCATCATATACGCATGCAATAAACCCATTGTTCCCTCCCCAGAATCAGACTGTCCGATCGAAAAGCGGGTGATTTGAATTTAACTGAAGCAGATCCCATAAATTCCCGTACAAATCTTCAAACACAGCCACCAGGCCGTATGATTCTTCTTTCGGGGGTCTGACGAATTTGATGCCAAGGGCAACCATTTCGTCGTAATCCCGCCAGAAGTCATCGGTGTTGAGAAACAGGAATACTCTCCCGCCAGTTTGATTCCCAACGAACGGCTGCTGTTCGGGTTTGGATGCCCTGGCCAGAAGAAGGGTTGTGCCTGCCGAGTTGGGAGGTGAAATCACAACCCAGCGTTTATCCTGCTCGGGTTGGTATGTGTCTTCTACCAGGGTGAAGTGCAGTTTTTCGGTGTAAAAGGCAATAGCTTCATCATAATCCCTCACAAGCAGGGCAATATGTACTATGGATTGTTTCACAATCACCTCTCTCTACAAGGTTTGCTATCTATTACAGGAGACCATCAATACTTCGAGCAACGATATTATTTTAGCAATCTTCCCACAACATATTTACAATCTTCCAGGAAGAACCTTCGCAAACCAGGGAAATAAGATTATTCCCCATTTTAATGAATCTCGTTTTAGAGTCATCTTCATAGGCTTCATAAACATTATGCACCATGCAGATGTTACCGGTGATTTTGAACGTATTGGAGCGTGTGTATTCGAAGAAATCATTGGACTGAAAAAACGATTCGAGGCGCGCGATATATTCCTCAACGTTATAAGAACTCATAGTTTTGTTGGATTTTCCAAAAACCGACAGCATTGCCTTGCCGGCAAACAGGGATTTGAACGATTCCCACTCGCGGGGTTCCCCTTTTCTTCCGGAGATGATCGCGTAGAAGGAATCGATTCGCTTTTCGATTTCGAAAATGTTGTTTGACATATCAGGCTCCCCAATAGAACGATCATGGAGTGTACGATGTGAACCAAATCCGGCATACTGGAACGGCTGGTTCATGGACTGGTCGAATAAAATTTGTCTATTCCTTCCAATCCCGATGCAGAAGACCCAGGAGCACATGATCATGGAAGGTTTCGTTCAGGTAATAGTATTCTCGCAGGATGCCCTCCTGCTGAAAGCCCATTTTCTTTAGTACGCCAATGGAGCGTTGGTTCCCAATATATACGACCGCGTCGATGCGGTTCAGCTTCATGCGCTCGAAACCGCTGTCGATCACCACGCGCAGCACCTCGGACATGATGCCCTGCCCCCAGCAATCGGCTGCCAGGTCGTAGCCGATTTCCGCTCTCAGGTGTGCCGCATCCCATTTATGAAAACCGCAAGTACCGACCGGTCTGCGATCTGTCTTCCGTATAATGATCCATCGATTATGGTTTTTACCCTCCGCATCCAGGTAATAATCAACGATACCCTGGGCTTCTTCCATGTTGGAAACCGGCGGCTCATCCATGAGATACTGCGTCACCCGGGGGTCGCTGAACTGATGGAAAATGAAAGGGGTATCTTCCTCCTTCATATTGCGCAAGATGAAACGTTCGGTCTCCAGGTCGGGAAAATTGCGCTGTTCGTCGATCATTCAATCCTCATTTTGATAAAGTGATTTTGCCCATGCTCAAATTTGTTCAATCGATCACGAGGCAAATAAAGTGCGCCTTTTTACGGAAGGCGCACCAGCCGTGAAACCTCATCTTTAGGGGTTTATGCCCGCTGAATTATTTACGATTTTTCTACACAAAAGTGTCGACCATGCGGCAGCGAATCGATCATCGATCGAACAAAGGGATCGATGTTTTATATGCCTTGCCTTTCCTCCCTGATCTCATAATGCTGGGAACGGCCATCGAAGTGGGACAGCACCGCTCTTGCGGAGGGCGGTACCACAGCCTGTTCATAGTCCTGCCCGGCAAATTCCTCAACGGATTTCAGCGAGTCAAAAACCATGATTGTGACGAATTCGGTTTCATCCTGGAGTTCACGGCGCAGCAATTGAATGTTTTTAAAACCGGGGATGTGCCTGTTCAGAATCCCGACAAAGATTTCTTCCTTCAGTAATGCTTCGTAGGTATCTGCGTTTTGATAGGTGGTGTAACCGTGCCAAATTCTACTGATCATAATTTTTCCTGTCTATTCGAATATGAAAAACAAGCTGAAATTCAGCTTCAAAACTGGTGAAATGGTTTTTGGATTACCGCTAAAGGGATACGGATAAAGGTCCCGCTGGGGACATATTATGCCACAAAATTGAACCGGTGGGATGATGCTGCTCATTCATAGGATTAATAGAGCGCCATAATGTGACACAGCCAAAATAATGAATGATCCCCTGCCTTGTTCAATCGACAATGAAGAGCTTTACTCCGGTGGTGGTGCGGGAACGATGCGGTTCGGCGTTATCGGCCACCTGGTAACTCATGCCGGGGGTTAGCGTGAACTCTCTGCCGTCTGCAAGCTCGGTGTGCAATTCGCCTTCAAGGCAGAACAGGATGTGACCTTTGGTGCACCAGTGGTCGGCAAGATAACCGGGGGTGTATTCCACCAGGCGAACATGGAGATTATCGAATTGCCGCGTGCGCCAGTACGCCTTGCCTGTTTCGCCTTTGTGTTCGCTGGCTTCGATCTGCGACCAGTCGGTGATGCCGAAAGGTATGCCTTTCATATCCATAATGTTTCTCCAATCATTTTTCCGGTTTGCGTTATTTATGGTCAAGGTGAGACGAATGATCTTCGTCACATCTCAAAGTCTTCAATTCCCATGATGGAACTCACACACCACCAATTGATGAGCGTTTGCCCCGAGCCTTCCAAAGGTATCAATACTGCATGGAAACCGATCCTGCCGCCGGGGGATTACTCAATATGGCGGCAAAAGACTCGGGGTTACTCCAGCTTTTTGCCGGTTTCGAGGTAGTAGTTAATGGCTTCCTCCCAGTCCTTGAGATCCTGCTCATACATTATTTGGAGAGCTTTCTCGTTGAGAGCGTTGCCTTTGGCGGTCAATCCTGTGTAGGTGTAGGTAATTTCCGCCCTGGTTTTTCCATGCGCGATGCCTGCCATGCACTGAACGGTGATCCACCACAGTCTTTCATAGGTGTGAACCATGTACTCGATCAGCGCCCGATCGGGCATGTATTTCGATACCGTCCAGATATAATCGGACTCTTCAGGCTCAAAGGAGGATGGCGTTTTAAAGACCATGTGCTCTTCAATGGTGTTCGCGGTTGAGTAGAGCAGCTCAAAATCCCATCCTGCTGCCCAGTCCTTTTCTTTGATCGCTCCAAAGAGGGGAAATGCCTTATCCGGCATGGCGTTGATGGTGATGGCGGTTGTTTTGGATATTCTATTGGAAGTGAAAGTCGATGAAGTCATTTTTTCTCCAGATTCACCCGCCGAAGGATTTGGAACGTGCGCCGAACGGCACAGGCGGGCTGCGGAGGGAAAATTTTTTTGTTCCTGCGAAGCCTTTTGAATATTTCCCCCGCGCGGCTTATTATACTCGTCTTCCAAGCCCATAATTAAAATTCCGCGCGAAGAAAATTGGGCGCGAAAATTTTGGCGGTAATGCATTATTCCGATGACTCGCAGGACTGAAAATCAAGCGCGAATCCGGCGCATCGATCTTCAGCGGATTCAGGCTGAAATCAGACTGATGCGGTGGCGGCTGGTCCGGTTGAAGCTCAGCCCACGGCTTTCTTCACCAGGGCGGCGATCTTTTCCTCCTCGGTGGAAGTCAAGCGGGTGAGCGCAAAGCTGGTGGGCCACATGACGCCGTCATCGAGGTGGGCGGTGTCGCTGAAGCCGAGGGTGGCGTAGCGGGCGTTGAACTTGTGCGCGTCCTGGAAGAAGCAGACGACCTTGCCATCCAGGGCGTAAGCGGGCATGCCGTACCAGGTTTTGGGCGAGAGCTGCAGCGCAGCGTTGAGGATGACGGCATGCAGGCGTTCGGCCATGGCGCGATCCGGCTCCGGCATTTCGGCAATCCTGGCAAGCACGGCGCTCTCACCGGCAGCCCGGTCTTTGCCGGCACGCGCTTCGGCTTTGAGTTCGCGGGCGCGCTCCTTCATGGCTGCCATTTCTTCGGCAGAAAAACCCTGTGATTTGTCGCCAGCGGCGGACTTTTTGGTATCGTTCGAGCTCATGGTAACCTCCTTGCAGCGCGGGAACGCTGGTAAACGTTGGTTTTTAGCCACCCATGTTGAGTGGTGGAACTATTGTAGATGGTTTTATTGGATAGTCAAGACCCGAATTGTCTGAATTTAGGTTATTCGATAGGAAATTTCGGGGGAGGTTTGTCACACGGTTGGTGTTGCCGGGAGGAGGGTTAAAAATGGTGGGTTCAAAGAGCGAACCCACCCTACTCGTTTGGTTGGCGTTGCCTGGAGGAGGGTTAAAAATGGTGGGTTCAAAGAGCGAACCCACCCTACTCGCTTATGAGTGGTGTTGCCGGGAGGAGGGTAAATCATGGTGGGTTCAAAGAGCGAACCCACCCTACTCGTTTGGTTGGCGTTGCCGAGAGGAAGGTAAATCATGGTGGTTTCAAAGAGCGAACCCACCCTACTCGTTTGGTTGGCGTTGCCGGGAGGAAGATAAATCATGGTGGTTTCAAAGAGCGAACCCACCCTACTTGCTGAACAGAGGTTAATCGATAGGAAATTTCGGGGGAGGTTTGTCACCCGGTTGGTGTTGCCGGGAGGAGGGTTAAGAATGGTGGGTTCAGAGACCGAACCCACCCTACTCGCTGAACAGAGGTTAATCGATAGGAAATTTCGGGGGAGGTTTGTCACCCGGTTGGTGTTGCCGGGAGGAGGGTTAAGAATGGTGGGTTCAGAGACCGAACCCACCCTACTCGCTTATGGGTGGGCGTGCTTTGACCTGCTGCGCTGTGGCTTCGGCCCACGCGGCAGCATGAACAACTCAAAGCCAGAATATATCTTGAAAACGCGGCAAGCCTACCTATTGTTGTGAGCAGATTTTGGTGTGTGAGTTAACGACGGTTACTGTCACGTCAAAATAACCGCTATTGTTTTCGAAATCATTGTCATGAAAAGCCATATATAGCCTGCCAACCTCATCATTCACTGTCATTTCAAGACTGGAGCCTATATGAAACATGTGACCATCACCGATTTTTCCGACCAGATCTGTGTCTATAAAATCCGGGTTTCCATTTGGTCCGGTACACAGGTTTAGTCCGACGTCAAAACAGGCTGTTCCTG
>DAOUGM010000056.1:0-14439 GCA_034428895.1 Anaerolineaceae bacterium | reverse complement strand
AGGAGGGAGGTTTCCATTCCAGAATAACTGATCAGGAGGGAAACCGGTAGAAGCGACAGCAACACCCATAAGGCATAATAATTTTTTCCCGGCTTGCTTAAAACCCTGGCAAAAAAATACGCTCCCGCAATAAAGAAAAGGGTGTTCACGACCTGAACAGCGGGAATAAATGCGTCCTTTCCAACGATCAAATGGACGAGAGCAGAGATGGACACATAGAGATGCGAAGTGGATGCACTGATGCGTTCACCTGGGTTAAATCCATAAACTCCGGTCTTTGCCAGATTCTCAGCGCAGCGCAAAGTGATGTAGGCATCTTCTTGTATGTGATGCGTGAAATAGAATGGTACACGTACAGCCACCAGGGCAATGATTGTGACGGTAAAAATAATCCAGGGTTTCCTAATGAAACGCTTCACGATGTAAATTCTATCCGAATTTTGGTAATTCAAACATTTTTTTAACGATAGGATTTTTTAAAATTTCACGGACAGTACCAATGGCACTGTCCGTGAAAAAATATCATACGACGTGTCTCAGGAACTAAACCGTTCTCATTTGTCTTGTCTTTGAACCAGGAAAATCTTTGATCTCCATCTCATTTTTCACTTCACGACAATGTTTTGTTACTTCTTGACTTTAGCTGACCTTTTTTTCTGCGGTGGTATTGTCAAATCGATGCTGGGAAGTGTTTTTTGCGAAATCTCGGATTCTTCGAGCGCTTTTCTCTTCTTTTTAATTTCTTTATGCGCTTTTACTGGCACCTCGTTTGCCAGGGGTTCAGTCTTTTTGCTTTTCCCGATGGTTTCCACCCTGGTGGCTACATTCTTTGCCTTGCGGCTTAATTTCTCCGGGATAGTCTCAATTACGTTGGAAGAAATTTCCGCCGGTTGCATTCCAACCTTTGATTCCTCTGCTGCACTTTGATTAAGAAGCTTTGATGTATTTACGACAGATGATCTTGGGATTCTTAAATTTGAGTTAATACCCGGAGAGGTTTTTTCCAGGTCGTGCGTTTTCCTAATTTCTTTTTTGGATTTTGGCTTGATCGATTTCGCTTCACCTTCTATATTGGGTGTGGAAGGCGGATCAGAGAGAACTTCCATCGATTCGTTAGGATCACTGGGTTTCTCAGGTGGATCTGGTATGACCTCGATCGGATTTAAATCACGGTTCGAGCCGCTCCCGGCAGGTGCATCCCCTTTGAAATCCACTTGTTCATCAGAGACCTTCTGCTTGGATCTTTTGATCGCTTCAGCAATTTCCAGGTTCTTTTCGATATGAGGATTGGTTTTCTCCAATATTGATAAACGTTCAGGGCTGTCCTTGCCTTCTGCCGGAAGGTCCTTATTTCTTGTCAGCCCGCGGATATTTGTAATTAATTGAGTGAATTTCTTCGAAATGCCCGTTGACCTTACTTTTTCTGTCCCAATAGACGACTCTTTTGCTGCACTTAGTTCGTTCAATACAACGCCCAGAATTTTTTCTCTGTCCTGCTCCAGATCGTCCAGCGTCTCCTCCAATCCGTCCAGAGAATAGATCCCTTCGCGCATGACCACCAGGATACGGTCAGCTGAAGCCGCGAGCAGCCGGGTGTTTAGATCGGTTAATGAAGGGCCATCGATGATTATAAGATTATTTTCCATCCCCATTCCATTGATCAAACCGGTTATTTTGAGAGGATCGATCAATTGAAATGGTTCGATTTGATATGAACCCACCGGGAGTAGAGACAGGTTTTTGAGAAGTGTACCCTGTAAATAATTATTATCATATGCATGGTCTCTGAACAGCAAGTCGGTTAATCCAGCCTTGTTCTCGACCTTGAACCGATCATGCTGGTCTGCATGTGCAAAATTCGCATCCACCAATACAACCTCATCCCCTCCAAGAGCATAATTGGCAGCCAGGTTGGATGCCACCGTGGATTTTCCAGCTTCGGATCCAAAACTGGTGATCAACAGGCTCCTGAAAGGTTTCTTAACCCGTTGATATTCAAGGTACGCACGCAGGTCGTAGAATGCTTTACCGTTAGTGTCCAGGTTCTTTGCCGTTAAATCGATGGCCATTCTCGGTTTTCCGGACGTAAGCGGTCTGATGGTCCCGATCAAATCCAACCCCAGACTCTGAAGCAGGTCTTCCTGGCTGCTGATTTTTACCCTTTTCCTCTGAAATACCAGCCCTGCCAGAATTGCCATGATCAACCCGGCTCCACCGGCGATGATCGGATTAAGCACAAACGAGAGTGAAGTCCGGTCTTTCGGGATGTTGGCATTTTCGATCGTCACCACCGTCGGAGCTCGCTGCACTTTTTCCAAACGAATTGTTTCCAATGAATTCACGAGGGTGAGATTCACCTGTTGATATTGGTCGATCGTTGTTTTCAACCGGCTGAGTGTTGTGTCTTCGGGTGCGCTTCCAGACTGATACGGTCTTCCCAGGAGTTCCAGGTTGGTGCGAATCTCCTGGTAAAGCGTAAGCAGCGGTTGAATTTCAGCCAGCCTGGATTTTTTATCAATTAGGTAAGATTCCTGATCCAAATTTTCCGGGGTTTTTATCGGTGCAATATCTTTTTGAAGACTCAGGATTTCGCTTCGGTAAGCCAGAATCTGTTTGTCCACGTCATCCATGATCGATTCGTTGACCGTGGTTTCCTGCTTGTCGTACAAAGCCTCCAAGTCGTCGATTTGCGACTGAACTGCCGCGATCTGGCTGCTTAATCCCTCCTCCTGGAGATCATATTGTTCTTCCTGTAATTGCTGGCTTTGAATCACCATTGCCTCGGCAAATGCGTTGGCCAGGTAGGCTGCCTTCTCTGGATTTTCATCTTGAACGGTGATCTGCAGGATCAATGTCTCAGGCACCTGATTGACCTTGACATTGTCGGTATTGACCTTGCTGTCAACTTTTTCCTCCACAATATCCAGGATGGGACGAGTTTTTAAGATGTATGCATAAGTCTGAATCAGTTGTGTGTCGGTCAAATATCCAAAATCCGACCCTTTATCTGATTTTGTTCGGCTGATGAGAATTTTGGATGTGGCTTCGTATGGGGCCGGCGACATATAGGCAACCAGCAAACCTGCCAATCCCCCGAGAATCACGCCCAGGATCAAAAGCTTATAATGCAGGGTGGCAAAACGCAAAATATCCTTGAATTCCATTATGACCTCCAGGACTCATGAGTAATGGATTATTGATTAATCCCGCAGTGCATTCTTCATGGTATCGACCACGTACTTCACATCCTCACTGGTTAACCCAGGGTACAGGGGCAAGGTTACCTCTCTGCAGGCAATGGATTCGGTTATCGGCACGGATTGGCGGACAGAATTCACACCTTGATCGTAAAACGAAAATTGATGAATTAATGGATAATGAATGCTCGTTTGAATTCCAGCGACCTTCATCTTTTCCATAAAATCTGTGCGGACAACGCCGGAAGGCAGAAGTACCGCAAACAAATGACAGGCTGAAATTCCCGCATGGTGTTCAAATGGGATCTTGACTTCCGGGCAGCTTTCATGGATCAGATGGATATAATCCCGGGTGATCTGGCGCCGCCTTTCATTGAAAGCGTCCAGCTTTTTAAGTTGTTCTCGACCCACTGCCGCACGCATTTCATCGATGCGGTAGTTGTACCCCAAGTCCACGACATCGTAGCTCCAGGCATGACCTCGATGCCGATCCCAGGTCAGGCTGGTCATGCCGTGAGAGCGAATGAGGGTCATTTTTTTGTAAGCCTCCTCATCGTTCGTCACTGCCATCCCCCCCTCCCCAGTGGTCATGTTTTTGTTGGAGAAGAAACTGTAACATCCCACCTTCCCCCAGGTACCCAGCATCTTCGAATCCAGATATGACCCGCTGGCGTGTGCAGCATCTTCCAGTACCACCAGGCTGTTTTCTTCAGCGATCTTCACGATCTCCGGCATGGCGCAGGCATAACCGCCATAATGCATAACCATGATCGCTTTGGTGTGCGCTGTGATCTTCGCTTTGATCGACTCCGGGTCGATATTCAGATCATCCTCTCCGCAAATTTCAGCAAAAATGGGCTGCGCACCGGTGTACCGCACAGCATTGGCGGTCGCAACGAAAGTTAAGGATGGCAGGATGACTTCATCCCCGGGTTTCAACCCTGCCGCCACACAAGCCATGTGCAGTGCAGCCGTCGCGTTGGTGACCGCCAGGGCATATTTCGCACCCGAATACGCGCGGAAGGCTTCTTCGAACTCCTGCGTAACTGCACCCATCGTCAACCAGCGGCTTTGCAATACCTCCGTTACGGCCGCGATTTCTTCCTCTCCAAGGATGATATCTGCCAGGGGAATTCGCCAGTTCATAAGCCCTACTCCTTAAGAAACTCGTTGCGCATTTTTTCAAAATCCACTGCCGCCCGTTCATAATCCGCCGGTCGCCCAAGATCCTGCCAGTAGCCTTCAAAGGGTAATCCGACCACGCGCTCTCCGGCAGCCACCATCTTTTTAACCAGGTCGGGAAAGTCCAGGTACTCGCCGACAGGGATATAGTTAAGGACTTCAGGTTCGAACACATACATACCCATGCTCACCATGAAATCATAAGTGGGTTTTTCCGTATATCCGACCACCTGTGAATTGCCATTGAATTGGATCACCCCCAGGTCGATCTTTTCCTGTCTGCGGTGCGCGGCAATCGTTGTAATGGCATTTTTGGATTTATGGAATTGGATCAAATCCTTAATATCCAACGTAGTCAAAACATCACCGTTGGTGACCAAAAAGGTTTCATCAAGACCTTTTATCAATGCTATTGGACCGGCGGTGCCCAGGGGTTTATCTTCAAAACTATATGTAATATTGATGCCAAAACGGGAACCATTATTAAAAAATGCGTGAAGCAATTCGGAAAGATGACCAACCGTAAGAACCACATCGGTAATACCGGCGATTTTCATTTGACGCAGGATCACTTCCAGTATTGGCATATCGCCAATGGGCATCAATGGTTTGGGCAGGATCTTTGTATAAGGCGCCAAACGCGCCCCTTTACCACCTGCAAGCACAACTCCTTTCATTCTTCCCTCCTTCCATGCAGCATTAAATTGCGTACTCACCAATCCGATAATTTGCCAGATGGCGGCTGATCCATTCGATTGTCCGGGTAAGCCCTTCATCCAACGATACTCTGGGATTCCAACCGGTAAACTCGGTCATCGCGGCGTGATCCGAAATTAACCGCATTACTTCAGAATCCTTCGGTCTCAAACGCGCCTGGTCAATTTCGACTCTGGCATCGCTGTTCGTTAATTCAATGATTTTCTGAGCAATGGCTCCGATCTTGATCTCTGTTCCCGTTCCCAGGTTCAATGTCTTCCCCACTATCTTCTCGGCTTCAGCGGCAAGCAGAAATCCATTTACCGTATCGTCAACAAAAGTGAAGTCCCTGATGGTATCCAGATTGCCCAACAGGATCGTTTTCCTGGCCAATGCCTGTGTAATGATGGTGGGGATCACAGCCCGTGCAGATTGCCGCGGACCATAGGTATTAAAAGGTCTGACCGTGACTGAATTTAGACCAAACGTTTTATGAAAACTTTCCACAAGTTTGTCAGCGGCGATCTTCGCACCCGAATACGGTGACTGTGCCTGCAGCGGGTGTTTTTCATCGATTGGGACGTAACAGGCGGTTCCATAAACCTCCGATGTCGAAGTATGTATCAAGCGGTCGATGCGAAGATCACGGCAGGCAAGCAGCACGTTCATGGTACCCAGAACATTGGTTTCCACTACTTCTCCAGGGTGAACATAGGAATACGGGATTGAAATTAATGCTCCCAGGTGAAAAACAATGGAACAGTCGTTCACTGCAGAACGCACGGAATAGGCATCGCGCAAATCAGCCCCGACGATCTCGACCTGGCTCAATATGTGCGTGGGCACATATCGCAGTAGACCAATATCGCCACGCGAGTTATAGTGGACCATGGCTCGTACCCTCGCCTGACGCTGGACCAGGGCTTCGACCAGGTGACTACCGATAAACCCCCCGGCGCCTGTGATCAGGATTTTCTTGTTCAACCAGGTATCATCCATTGCGGCTCCTTTTCCCTGTTAATGAACTGGTCCATTGCGAATACCCCATCAGCGTCACCGGCTGGAGGAGTACATGGTACAGCGCTCCCAATATCTCATCCAGTGCAACCACGCGTAGATAACCGCGACCCGGTTTCTTGGATGGTTCCAGCTTGCCCGCCGGTATGGTATAGATCAATAACCCCACATGATGCTGCACGATCAACCTGGGTAAATCCTTAACCTCTCCCAGAACGGTGCAGCCTTCAACACGCATTCCTCGTAACGTTGGATTGTCATCCACCAGTCCCACTATCTTAAATGCATACCTAAAATAGCTCCGGCGTAATAGCCATAACGCCAACCTGGATTCTTCTCCGCATCCGACAATGATCACTCGTTCCCCAAAAGCCGCTGCAGGATTATTTAGGATGGACCACCCTCCAGTAAGGGCATTGAAAAACCGCACCCTGTAGCGGGTGAACAGGAAGCCGATCGCCGTCAACAACCCGATGGTAAAGAGCATTGACTGGGGCAATGCCGGGTAAATGAACCAGAGATACCTGGATTGCAAATAATTGAGCAGCATTAGAAAAATCGTGACGATCCCACTGGTAATCATCAGTTTGATTGCGTCCTGCAATGTTGCCCTCGACCAGACCACCCGATCCAACCGCCAAACCGCGTTGGTGACGCCAAACAAGAAAGATAAGATGATCGTGAAAACCACCAGGGGCAGAAAACCCCAGTTCAGAGGTGCTTGATTACGGTAGAAAATTCCTGTTACAGAGATCGCCAGGAAAGCGGTAAATGTATCCAGAACCAGCCATGAAATAAAGCGGTTCGCCAGCCGGTGGATCCACCCCGAGAAAAACGCAGTGTCCGGCAAACTGTGTTTCACCATGCGGGGAAACGCGATCGTTAATGTCAGGAAGAGGATATCCATATCTGCAAAGAACGATCGATGTCGGGCATACAACATATCCAATCGAAGTTTCTTGGGCAAAATATCTTCAAAATAAATGCCCATCACATTGCGCAAATCGATCAATTTCTCTTCATCATGATAGATCACGCTGGCCGGGCTGGTTATTCCGGGTCGAACAGACAGGATCTCGGTGCGTTCTTCATCAGTCCATTCATTAACAATTTCTGGGTCTTCCGGCCGTGGACCCACCAGGCTCATATCCCCGCGGATCACGTTCCACAATTGCGGCAATTCGTTTATTTTGGTATCCCGCAGCCACCTGCCTACGCGCGTCACACGGGGGTCATTGCTGCTCGTGACCTTTGGTCCCATGTAACTTTCAGCAGTTTCATACATCGTGCGGAACTTTATGATCTTGAAAACTCTGTTCCCTTTTCCTGCACGCCTGCCAATGTAGAATACCGGGCCTGAAGAATCCAGTTTGATGACCAAGGCAATGATTCCAAAAAATGGGATGAGAACAAGCAGCCCGAGGGTGCAAAACACAAGGTCGAACAGGCGTTTGAAGAAAAGCCCAGTTCTCCACGATACCCGCTCAGGATCGATGCGCAGTTGTCTCAACCAGTAAGCTGGTGTTCGTACCATTCTTCCTCACTTGAATAAAAAGGGATATAAAATACAACGCTTATTGATAACTGATGTACTCAATATGCAGCAACGGAGCCGCGTTTGCATTTCCATAATAAGAAACAGCCACCCTGCGCCCGCTGCCAGTGATAATGAACACCATCGAGTTCCCCGGCAACCACCCTGATCGATTCACAACTTCCGTGATCACACCGCTCAAATCGGGCGTCCGCTGATTTATTCCCGCTTCTCCGGCAGCCAACCAAGGTGACGGCTGCCAGGTGGTGACTGCCGTACCTGTATTTCTGGTTGACACATTGTAGGTGGTGGATGTGAACGCACCGGCAATGTCTGTTGCCTGGGCTTTAATATTGAGGGAGGTTACCTCGGAGGATGCGGAATCAGTGGTAAATTGTATATACGCATTCGTGACGGATGCACCTTGGGGGATCGGGAGCGACCGGAAGCGCAAGCCAACCGTTTGCAAGGAACTGTCATAAACCAGCTCCAGGTCTGTGCTCGTCATATATACCCAGCCATTGGCGAATTCTTCCGCCTCGTCATACCTGTCGACGATCTTCACCTCGTACGTGTTCACCTGACCGACTAGGATGGTTATCTGGTCCACGGAGGTTAACTCTCCATCATACGCACTCAGGCTGAGCACATAAGTACCAGCTTGTGAAAACTGGGCACTGGTATCCACGGCACTTGCATTCCCAAAGGTCACTGTCCCGGGTCCGCTGACCTGGCTCCAAAGTATGGTCATGGTTCCTGGAGGAACTGGTAATCCATCATCACTTACCGTTCCATCCAGGGAGGCCGAGTTCGGAAGAATGACCGATTGGTCTTGACCGGCTGACACCCTTGGGGATGTATTGTTGGCAATGGTAGTGGGTGTATGCGTAAAGGTCGCAATGAACGTGGGGGTTATGCTTGCCGTGTTGGTTGGGGAAAGAGTGATTGTCGGTGTTTCTGAAGGATGTAACGTAAATGTGGCACTTGGAATTAGGGTAAAGGTAGGCGTTACAGTAATAGTAGGTGTATCCGTTATGATTACTGTTGGAGACTGGGTCGCGGTTGGCTGCTCCACAGACTTGGTAAAGGATTTTGTCCATACCGGCGTGTTTATGCCGACTTTGTAAATTTCGAAAGTGAAAGCATCGCCATCGACGGTGACTGCAGCAAACCCTTGCGCGGAATCCATGTCCGGATAAAAATAATCCATTCGTTCAGGGTACAGAAAATCATTGTAGGTCCACCCACCCGCTGGGGATGTAATAAATTCCTCAAAATTGCCTGTCAGTCCCCCCACCCTGGCATCGTCCATATGCACCCATCCCAGGATGTGTTCGTGACCGTGGAAGAAGGCAGAGACGATCGGATGTTTATTGATGACATTAACCAGGTCAACAGGTGTACAGCTTGCATCTGTTTTTTCTATACACGCGCAGTGGGTACTTTCCACACAGTACATCGGTCCGTGCCAGAAAATGAACGCGTGCGTCAACCCAAGGCCTTCCGCATAAGACAAGCGCTCATCAAGGAAGGTCAATTGGGCAGAAGTAATCTCGTAAACAGCTCCAGGTATGTCAAGACCGACAAACATTGAATTGCCAAAAACAAAACCATAATTCATGGTATCAGAATTGGAATTCATTGAAACATAGTCTGTCACACCGGCTGGCAAAACCTTGATGTTGGGTTCCGTTTCGAAATAGGTTTCCCACAATTCTGCACTACCTTCAACGTTATCATCATGATTCCCACGAACAAGGAATGTTCTATTGAATAACCCGGAACCTTTAATGGCATTTACCATTGGATCCAATTCTTCGGTCGCCACACCGTTGGTTTCCAAATCACCGTTAAAAAGTACCAAATCAGGATTAAGCGCGGAAATTTGATTTACCGTGAGTAAGAAATTTCCAGTTTGACTTTGCGCATCTGCCATGGATACGAAACTAAAGTTTGTCGTGTCCGTGGTTGTTGGTGAAGCGGTTGGTGTACTGGTGAATGTTGGGGTAAAACTGGATTCAAGCGTTTGGGTGCTGGTTGCGGTCATGGTTGGTGTTTCGCTAACGGTGCTCGTTCCGGTTGGTGTATAAGTAGGGGTGGACGTCTGCGAAGGAGTGGAAGTTAAAGTATTGGTAGCAGTCGCCGTGACGGATGGAGTTGCACTGGGGGTTTTTGTGGATGTGTTGGTAGGAGTGGGCGTTTGTGAAGGGGTGGACGTATACGTAGATGTGGATGTTGCTGTCGGGAGATTGCCTGAGGGTTGGAACTCGACATGCAGTAATGCTGCCCCATTGACATCGCCATTGTAAGACCGTGCAACTCGTTTTCCACTCCCGGTAAAAATGAACACAGCTGGGTTTCCGATCGCCCAGCCGGGTTGATTGACAATCTCCTGAACGACTGCGCTCAGGTTGGTGGTGCGCTGGTTGACGCCGGCTTCACCCACCACATTCCAGGCCGCAGGCGACCAGGACACACTGGCAACAGATCGAATTCTGGAGGAGATATTGCGGGCTGTAGTGGTAAAACTGACCGGATTGGCAGATGCCTGGGCTCGGATCACCAGCGAGGTTGCGGTGGTGGTTTTTTTGGCTGTTTTGAATTGCATATACGCGTTGGTGATTTTCGCTCCGGGAGGGATATTCAAACCTGAAAAGTAAAACCCAACGGTTTGCACGGTCGTATCAGTCACCAATTCCATTGTGGAGTGGGTGAGGTTCATTGTGCCCGAAGAGGATTCCTCCGCATCATCGTTCCCCGCCGCAATCCGTTTTTCGAAAACTGAGTTCACCCCGGAAGCCATGACCACAACCGTAACTGTATCTGTAGAAGTAAGCGACCCATCAGAAGCGCTGAGTTGGAGCACATAAGTCCCAAACTGGCTGAAACTGGCTGTGGTATCCACGACGCTTGCGTCGCCAAAGGTCACGACACCCGGTCCGCTGATCTTTGACCATGTCGTCGTGATTATTTTCGGCGGGTCAGGCCTGCCGTCATCGCTCACGGTTCCATCCAATATTGCTGCGCCGGGTAATATCGTCCATGTATTCGCTCCAGCATCCACCAGCGGGGCAGAATTGGGTAAGGGTGTGGCTGTCTGCGTCAGTGTGGAGGTCGGGCTGAGCGTGAGCGTTGGGGGAAGGGTATGCGTCAGAGTAGGAGTAAACGTGCGTGTCAGGTCTATGGTGGCGGTGTGGGTTGGAGTGGATGTGCGGGTCGCGGTGTTTGTTCTGGTAGGTGTTAACGTATTCGTTGAGGTGACGATTGGAGAGGGTGTGGATGAAGGGATTGTCTGAAAAGTATCGATCTCGTACAACATCCCGTCATTTTCGTTCGGGTCCGTTCCATCATCCACTCCGCGCGAAACGAGGTAAAAGTGTTTTTGCCCGGAACCATTGCTCGCCGGGCCGTACGCCAAACCGGACCTGATGGAGGTGGGAAGAGAAGTCAGGTCATAGTTCGCGATTAGATTTCCGCTGAAGTCCGTTTCAACGATTGCCTTGACTGCATAATTGCCCACCAGGTTGATGGTGCCGCGCTCTGGGTTATATTCAATCCCCTCTGGATCATTCATGTTATAGATCGAAGTATCGAAATTGGTCACGGTGTCATCGCCCGTTGGCGAAATACCATCGAATATTCCATTTACACCCGGCGACACAATATACACCTCACGGCCCGTACCATCCGCGATGAGTAACTTTCCATCTCCGTACGCAACACCTTCAGGATCGTAACTGTTGAAAAGGCGTGTACTGATGGATGTATATGAATCATCCGCGGTGCAATACAGATGGTCTGGACCGAGGTTCACCTCATGTACCCGTCCGGAATCGTCATTGGAAAAGAAGATATGACCGTTCGCAGGATTGATCGCCACGCCTGTGGGTTCATATGAAAACGGGAGGGTAGTACATGTTCCGGTCAACACTCCGTTTAAAGTGGATATGTATACATTCTTTCCTGTGAACAGGTTTGGCAGCTGATCTACCTCAGAATCACTGATCAACAGGCCACCCGTCGCCGGCCAGTAGGCGATGCCGGCTGCATCCGGGCTAGGTGGATTCCAGGTGGATAGCCGCACGCTGTTGACGATCTGAACCGGAAAAGTTTCAGCAAGCGGTTCAACCACGGAAATTTCAAGCGATACTTCAAGAATTCTTGAGCCATTTCCTGATGCGGAATTATCAGCAGTGCCTGCATCCAGGATGTTCACCGCCAACTTTTCCGGATCATCGGTGGGATCGCCTGTTGGGGCAAAAACAAGACCGGCGGCATTATGGATTCCCAACGACGCAAGACTCCATAACCTGCTGACCTGCCCGGTTGCAGACAGTTCGATCAACAGATCAGGTTTTGATGTAACCAGGAAGATCCGGTTCGTGACCGGGTTAATCGTGACCCCTTTGACCTTGTTCAGGTTGACGCCGGATACTGTTTTTCTTGAGAGTACTGGTTCCTTTGGAGAATCTGCAAATTGATCCGCTGCCAGTTGAACTATTTGTGAATGAGAAGCATCCAGGATCCGTAATGCATGCGTGGTCGGATCGATCGTTAAACCCGTAATGGCTGCCGCACCGATCCGCTCGATATTCACTGATTGTGGAGCCAGCCAGCCGCCTTTTTGAGACTGAATGCGGAAAATTCGGTGGGTTTTCCCGTCGTAGAAATACGCGGTCTGTGTTTCTGTGTCATACATGAATTGCCCAATTGAGTTGCTCAACGTATTCAACGTTCGTATACCTGAAGCTTCCCTTTCGAACAACTTGACCTCTTTGAGAGAGATGAGATCGCCGGTTCCAGTCGTGCCTGCGGATCTTTCAAAAACAATGAATGAATTTTCGTTGAAATCAAAAGTGAAACCGGTTGGGGAATAGATGCCTGCCCGACCCAATTCAATAGAACGGATTAACTCAACAGGCAATTCAGCCGATTGGGCACTGACCACAGGCGGCGTGTTGATGAGGCTGATACACACCAAAATGATCAGACTAATTCCTACCAACCTCTTTTTCATATCATCCTCTTCAAAATGGGGGGCTTAATTCATTGATCTGGAATTTTTATATTATTCTGACAATCGGTCGAATCATTAACCAGGCACGTCGGCACACTTTGCCTTTCTGCGGGCAGCCTGCCTTCAAGATAGAAACGTATGGTCCCTTCTGTTTTCGATAAAAAATGGCTCTTGGGGAAAACTCTATGAAGAGACTGAATGGTTGAATAAACACCCGCTCCTATCACAGGACGTACCAATGGATTGAAATAAATTTGCTGTCGAACTGGCCGTGGCTGGAATCCCAAACGAAATTTGAATTCATCCACGCTGCCCGGTGCGTCGAGAGATTCAAGGTTGGTAAAGACCTCCCTGATTCCGCCCCGCTCCAATAAATTCTCGCAGATGGAATAAAAAAGAGCGTTATTAACGTGCAGGTTAAGATATTTTGAAAGACTTTGAGCATACGGAATGGTCCACACATCGTCGATCCTTGCAGTAATCACGCTGGCCGCTAGCGAATCTCCAACCAGAGCCGCCCATGCTTCGAATCCCGGCAGGTCTTCAGCCGATAAGCAGCACTTCTCCCACTGCTTCCTGGACATGCTTTGTAATCGGCGTTGCCTGCCCAGCGCATCCTTCTGCAAAGACCATCCCTCTGTGGCAAGCCTGGTGAACGAGATTTGTTCTATCCTGCAATTCGCCAGACCTTTGCGGATGCCGTTCTTGGCATGCGATTTTAAGGTTTCCAATCCAAAAGGAGGTTGAGCAAAAACGTGATAACTGACCTTTCCTCCATCGAAAGAAATTGGTGTTGAGTACCTGAATGCGATCGCTCCGATGGAGTGGGCGATATCGCTCAATTCTTTTTCCGTGGGTGCAACCTGCCAGTGATACGGGAAAGCTTGAAAAACGCGCTGTCCGGCGTTATACCAGTAACTGGATTCAGATCGGATAACCCGGTACCCCTGCCGTTTCAGCCATTCAGCAAATATTTCCGCATTCAAAATGAATTCTCCCATGTCTGTGGACCGGTATACTCGGCAGCAGCTTTGCAAACTCTTTGTACTTCCACGTCTGTCAGGTCCGGGTAGCAGGGAAGGCTGAGGATTGACCTGGCGATCTTTTCCGCGTTGGGGCAATCCTGCTGCGAATATTCCTGCGCGCATGAGTAGCGGTACGTCCAGGTGATATCTATACCCTTGCGCTGCATATATTTGTAAAAATCATGTTTGTCCTTCACCAGCAAGGGAAACTGGATCCACGACGGCTCAACACCAGGTGGGATCGCCGGCAATTGGAAATGCGGGTGGTTAACCAGTGTCTTTCGATATTCACCGGCGATTTTCCGCCGCCTGGAAATGTTTTGTTCGAACATGGCCCATTGTTTTTTGATCAATTCCACGCTGAAAGGCGAGCATCGAGAGAAATATCCCTTTTCCGGTCTGGTTGGGGGTCGGACAATTTCATACATGTTTTCACCCACAAGAATCGAATGCACAGACCGCGTTATTGGATACAACCAACGCCGGGTGGCGAACTTTTGGAATACGGCGGATAAATACACCTTCCAGATTTGTTTTTGAGTTTGGATATTTTGTAAAACCTGGTGGATCTTCTGAGCCAACGCGTCGTCATTCGTCAAAATCGCTCCGCCAGTATGGGCAGAAAGCGGTTTGGTGTCTTGAAAACTGATCACACCCACATCGCCGATGGTACCGGTTAATCTTCCATCGATACTGCTCCCCATCGCAGAAGCCGCGTCCTCGACCATCAGGATCTTCTTTTGTGCGGCAATTTCTTTCAGTGGACGAACG
>DAOUGM010000055.1:0-19855 GCA_034428895.1 Anaerolineaceae bacterium | reverse complement strand
TCATTAACTGCGGCAGTTCCTCGTTGGGTTTCAAGGTTTACAGATCAAAGGACAACCACACGGGCGAGGCGATCGCCTGGGGAAAAGCCAGGAACGTTGCCACGCGCACCCAGGCTGAATCCTCGATCGATTGGGTCGTTGAAAAGACTGAAGGAAAAAAGACCATCCCGCTCGATTCTCACCGCGCAGCGGCCACTGAGGTGCTCTCTCTTCTTGCTAAGCACCCAATCCAAATCGATGCCGTCGGGCACCGCTTCGTGCACGGAGGAGAACTTTTCAAATCCACCACCCTGATCAACGAAGAGACGATGGAAAAATTACTGGAGTGCCTGCCGCTGGCGCCGATCCACAACCCGAATTCATACAGTGTGATCGAGGCGTGCATGGAATGCCTGCCAGCTGCCCGGCAATTCGCGGTGTTCGACACCGCCTTTCATTCCAGCATGCCGCCGGAAGCCAGGGAATATGCCATCCCTCGCAACCTGGCGCAGGCATACGGATTACGGAAATACGGGTTTCACGGCCTTTCGTACCAATACGTGAGCCGGAAGGCTGCCGAACTACTGCACAAATCCTTGAATGAGGTCAAATTGATTCTGTGCCACCTGGGAACGGGCGGGTCGAGCGTTTGCGCGTTTTCCAACGGGCATTCCATTGCTACTTCGATGGGTTTTTCCCCTTTGGCGGGGCTGGTGATGTCCACCCGCTGCGGCGACATCGACGCCGAAGTGGTATTGGAATTGGCGCGGCGCGGACTCTCCACCGGTGAGATCGAAGAGATCCTGAACGACCGTTCGGGGTTGATCGGGTTAAGCGGCTACTCATCCAACCTGGCGGAGATCATTGAAGCGGCGGAAGCCGGAAACGATGACTGCCGGTTGGCATACGCAGTGTATGCAGACCGGCTGAAGTTTTACCTTGGTGCATATACCTGGCACCTAAACGGCGCGGATGCCGTGGTGTTCACCGACGATATTGGGGTCAAGTCGTGGAAATTACGGGAAAAGGTTTGCAGTAATGCGGATAACCTGGGGATTCATTTCGATGCGGATGCCAACCGCCAGGCAACCCGGGGGTCGGGGGAACTGGTCAGCACGCCGGACTCGCCAACGAAGGTCATGGTGTTGGCAACGGACGAAGAGAGCGTGATTTTCAACGAGGTGATGAAAAAGATCGATCAGCCTTCAGCGTAGCCGGCGAGAGCCAATGCTCCAGGACCGGTGTTGATGCCCAGCACGGGGCCGGTCATATTAATGATCAACTCCACCGGATGGAACTCATTTTGAATACGCTCGGCCAACGCCAGGGCTTCATCGAGGACGTTGCCGTGCAGCACTGCGATGTGTAAATTCCTGGCTTCCTTGAAATGTTCAAAAAATTTGTTGTACATCTGGTCAACGATGCCTTTGTGGGTGCGGGACAGGCTGACCGGTTCCACCCGGCCGGTGTGGTGATTGATCGAAACCAGCGGCTTGATCTTGAGCATACTGCCCACCCATTTGATCGCGTCACCGATGCGCCCGCCTTTTTGCAGGTATTCCAGCGAATCCATGCACACATACTGCACGAGTTTATTTTTTAAATCATCCAATATGGACAGGATGGTCTTGACGTCGGCGCCAGCGTCGCGAGCGCGGGCGGCCGCCAGGACCTGCCAGCCCAGGCTCATGGTGGGACCCTTTCCATCCACCACGCTGACCGAGGCTGTGACCAGTTTGGCTGCTTCCTGTGCCATGTGGTAGGCACCGCTCATCGCGCTGCTGACCGTAAGGATGATGATGTCTTTAACACCTTTACTGATCTGTTCCTCGTAGGCTTTTACAAAATCGGGGATCGCCGCCTGCGAAGAGGTCGGGTAAATGGGATCGGTCACCAGGCGTTTGTAAAAATCAACCGGCTGCATATCCACCCGGTCGCGAAATTGTTCTGTTCCCCAAACGATGATATGCGGAACAATGGCAATATCATATTTTTTTATCAGCTCGTCTGGAATATCGCATGTACTATCCGTAATAATACCGATCATGGCATACCCCTAAGCAAAGGAATAAATTGTTTTTAAATCATACACCGGTGACTTTAGAACGTCAAACAAGGACGTGTGTATTTTATCTACAATTAGTTACTTTTTTCATGTGAAGAAAGAAACAATTTTAACGAGCAAACATCCGGTTTGGAAATGGCTCGCTCCGGACAGTTTCCATCGAATCACTCTAGATCATTTGGCGTCAATTTCACTATAAATGGACCGGTCATGCGAAGGGGGCGTACTGGTTGGTTCCAGGTGTGTGAAAACGCAACTGCCCGGCAGGGCTTCATCCAGGTCCACCTCCAGCTGGCTGACCAGTTGATGACCGCGTTCTACGGTCCATTCTCCTGGAACGAGCACATGCATGGAGATGAACTTCACCGAACCCGCCAGGCGGGTGCGCAGTGCATGGAATTCAGCCCCCCGGGTATGATATGACTCCAGTATCTTGTGGATGGTTTCCTGATCCTTTCCAGAAAGGGAGGCGTCCATCAATCCGGCAACCGACCTGCGCACAATCCCGAAACCGGACCAGATAATGTTCAATGCAACTCCGATGGCCACAAGTGGATCCAGCAACTGGATGTTGGTAATTGCTACCGCGCCCACACCGACCAACACCCCACCTGAAGTCCAGACATCGGTCATGAGGTGCTTGGCATTGGAGGTCAGTGAAATGGAATTGTTTTTCTCCCCGGCGCGTTTCAAAATCAATGCCGTGGCCAGGTTTGCCAGAGACGCGACCACCGAGACGATCAAGCCGATCCCTATCTGCTCCAGAGGCTGCGGGTGGAGGATGCGATTCACCGCGGTGTAGATGATGCTTCCGGCGGCAATGAGGATCAACGCCCCTTCGGTGCCGCTGGAGAAGTACTCGGCCTTGCTGTGACCGAAGGTATGCTCCCTGTCCGCCGGGCGGGCGGCAATGGTCAGCATCGTCAAAGCCATCAAGGCGCCCACCAGGTTGACGATCGATTCAAGCGCATCTGAAAGCAAACCCACCGAACCGGTAAGGAAGTAGGCGGCCGATTTTAAACCGATGGTGAAGAGTGCAACTGCAACGGACAGCCAGGCATAACGGGATAATTTTTTTCGATCCGTGATTTGATTCATGATATTTACCCTTGTAAACAAAATGGTGACGCTAATCGTCTTTCTGTAATTGCGATAATTGTTTCAAAATACGGCTTTTACGCTTGATGAGCGAGACGGCATACCCAATCACACCCGCAAAGATGACAATAAAACCGGCGATCATGTAAGAAATCGTATTGGGTGTCATGCCCTGTCCTCCGCGGTCAATTCCATTTTCCTTTCATAGAGTTCTCTTTGCAGCATTCCCAGGCGCAGGCGGTGCCAGTAGAACGCGGCAAATAAAACGGAGAAAGCGATCAGACCAAAAATGAAGGTGAGTTGCATGCGGCCAGTCATGGCAAAAGAACCCAATGCCGATGGATCACTGCCGCCCACAATTACCGGGTGAATGGTGCGGAAAATGCGAATGGATAAAAAGGTCATGGGAACACTGAGAAAACCGACAATCGCATAAACCGCAGCAAACCTGGCACGGCGCATGGGTTCATCCACACCGCTGCGCAATAAAAGGTATGCCGCGTATACGAGTTCCATCACCAGGGCGGTGGTCAGCCGGGGATCCCACGTCCACCAGGTATTCCAGATGGGACGCGCCCAGATGGAACCGCTGACGATGCACAACAGCATGAAGACCATGCCGATCTCCACCCCAGCCAGCCCGGCAACGTCCCATTTCAGGTCGTTGTTTTTAAGGTAAGCGATGGCGCTGAGTGTGGCAACCAGGAACCCAAGCATGCCGGTCCAGCCGCTTGCGACGTGAAAGTAAAAGACTTTCTGCACCATGCCCATTTCAATCTCCAGCGGGGCGTAGAACATCACCAGGCAGAAAGCTGCGACCAGCGCAAGTACAGCCAGGATGTCCAGCGCGATCAGGACGGGGGGAACCTTATGATTCATACTTTGTTCGCGATTCATCTATTCCTCGATCAGTTTTTCGAAAACCATTAATCCAACGGCAAAAAAGAGCAGGTCGTATCCTGCAAGGAGCGTCAGCCAGGTACTCAATTCCGAAGCCGCCCCGCCCAGCAGGATGATGGTGGAAGCGCGCACGGCAGCCAGGAGCAGCGGGATGAGCACCGGGAAAAGCAGGACCGGCAGCATCATATCGCGCGTGCGAAGCTGCACGGAAAGCATCGACAGCAGAGTGCCGGTGAGTATATACCCCAGCGTTCCCAGCAGGACCACACCGGCAAACGCCCAGGAGACCAGGTTGGTATTATTGAAGATCGAATACACGGGCACCACGATCACCGCTGCGAGCAGGATATAGACCCAGTTGACCAGCACCTTGCCGAAGTAGAGCGCGGTGCGGTCGACCGGCAGCAGCAGCAAGCCATCCAATCCCTCGCGGTCTTTTTCGATGGACATGGAACGGTTCAGGCTCACCGTGCCTGAAAAGCACAGCGTCACCCAGATCACCCCCGCGGCTGCCTTGCGCCGCATTTCAACCGAGAGGTCAAAGGCGAAGATAAAGATCAATATGACGATTAAGGCGAATACCAGGACGGCGCCCATGATTTCGCGCGTGCGCCGTTCGGCAAGGAGATCTTTCCAAAATATGGCCAGGATGACATCGATATAGTGCTTCATGCGGCTGTCCTTGCGGCGATTGGAAGGTCTTCGGGAAGTGTGACCTTGCGATAAAGCTCGCGCAGCTTGCCGGGCGATAATTCTTCCACGGAGCGCGATTCCCGGATCGCACCTTGATGCAGGATATCCACCCGCGAGGCAAAACCGCAGGCGTGTTCCAGGTCGTGGGTGGCGAAAAGGATGGATTTACCCTGCCGCGCTGCGGAATTGAGAGTTGCGCGCAGGCGCAGGACGGAATCGTCGTCCAAACCGGTGAGGGGCTCGTCCATCAATAAAATATCGGGGTTGTGCAGCAGGGCGCGCGCGATGGAAAGGCGCTGCTGCATTCCGCGCGAGTAGGCGCGCACCAGATCGTCGGCACGCGGGGTCAGATTCACTTCCTCTAGCACCTGCTCGATCCTTTGGTCGCTGCCGGATATGCCAAAAGCGCGACAAAAGAAGCGCAGGTTTTCACGACCGGTGAGGCTGCCGTATGTCATGGGGGCATGCAGAACAACGCCGATCTGCCGCCTGGAATGAACAAGATCGCGGTCAATCGGGATGCCGTTCAAACTGACCCTGCCGGCTTCGGGCCGGGTCAAGGTCGCCAGGATGCGCAAGAGGGTGGACTTGCCCGCGCCGTTCACGCCGATGAGGGCAACGATCTCCCCGGGTTCCACGGTCAGGTTCAGACCCTGCAGCACTCTGCGGTTGCCAAAGGATTTATACAGGTTGACGGCTTCTAACATGGGGCTTTCCTGAGCGGTGAGTTACCGACCGGATGTTTGTTCTTGTTTCTGATCTGCTGAAGATTGTACCACGCCGGCCGCCTGGCTTTTCAACTCTTCCCTGAGGGTATTGTAATCTTCGACGGGAATCTTGCCCAGTTTGAATTCAAAATCGAGGTCGCGGATGCGGTTGAGTATCTCCTGGTATTCGGAGCGACCATCGGAGACATCGACAAATTTGTTTTTCAGTTCCTCCGCAGGTTCGTTCCTGAAGAACGGACGGGTGATGACGATGATCACAACCACCAGGATGAGCAAAACGATGACCAGTGAAATAATGTCCATGGCTTTCCTCTTATTCCTGATCTGCCGCTTTGAGCAGCTCACGGATCTCGCCTGCGGATTCAAAAGCTCCGATCTTCATTGCCGCCAAATTGCCATCCCTGCCGATGATATAGGTTTCAGGAACGGCCTGAACCTTGAAGATGCGAGATATGCGCGATCCCAGGTCGGGTCCATTGGGGTAGGTAAAGCCGTATTTTTCAATGAAGGCGCGCGAATCGCTCTCGGTATCGACGTAATTGACACCGATGAAGACGATATCACCGGAAGTTTTCACCTCCTGCCAGACCTCTTCGAGCGCATCGCCTTCCTCGTCACAGGAAGCACACCACGAGGACCAGAAGTTGACCAGCACCAGTTTGCCGGTCAGGGCGGATTTTTGGAAAGTCTCGCCTTCAAATGAGGTGATGGAGAAATCCGGGATGGCGGCACCGATCTCGAGGGATTTGACTGCGGATTGTTTCAGCCACATTCCCAGCACGACCAGCAGTCCGATCAGCAGGAGGGTGGAAACCCCCGCGACCCACCAGGGAAAACGTTTCTTATTGGAAGTTGAATTGCCTGTGGTTGGATCGGTACTGTTCATCTTCATTCTTCTTTCCGGAGGTCCTCTTCGATCTGATCCATGACCTTTTTGGGGGATGGGGAGAGCGAGGGCTGCATATTATTTGTGGCGGTCGCGGTTTTTTTGGAGCGCTTCATGACGTTGACCAGCAAGACCACGCCGCCGACAAAAACCAGGGGAGGGAGCACATACACGATCCAGTTCACGCCTGTGCGGGGGGGAACCGCCAACACCTGGCCGCCGTATTGTTCGACGAAATAATCCTTGATCTGGGCTTCACTCCAGCCAAGAGAAAGTTTTTCACGGATCAGTTCCCGCCACTGGGCGCAAGCCTGGGTCGGACACACGTCCAGGGGAGTGTTTTCGCATACCGGGCAGAATAGATCCTGCGCCACCTCATTTACCTCATCATCACTCACCGGGGTGGCATCCTGTGCCATCGCGGGAGAGGTGAGGCTGAAGGTGGCGGTCAGAAGGAGCAACAAGAGGAGCCATGGCGATCGAGGTTTCATGGCGTCTCCATTTTTTGGGGTTGGGCTGCCCGAGATTCACGACCTGGCCACAACGCGAGCAGTGTGCCGAGGATCAGGATCACCGAACCGATCCAGAACCAGTTGAACAGGGGATTGCGGAAGATCTTAAAGGTTGCACCTTCCTCTGTTATAGGTTCCCAGTCCACCAGCACGATATACAAATCATCCGCCAGGGTGCTGCGCAAACCGGGTACGGTGACCGACTGCTGGGAGTCGTAATAATAATCGCTGCGGGGGTACACGATTTTCAAATCCTTGCCGCCGCGCGAGATCTGGATCTCCGCCTTGACCACGTTGCGCCCATCTTCTGTATCGAAGATCTGCAGGTCATTATAAGTAAACGTGTAACCGGAAAGGGTGAGGGTTTCCCCCTGCCTGACCATGGATTGGGTTTGAGTCTGGAAGAACTCAATGCCGATGATGCCGAGACCCATTAACACCACGGCGAGATGGATGATGTACCCGCCGTAACGACGGCGGTTGCGGACGGTCAGACCGATCAATGCCTTCCACCACGGCTCGCCGCGATTAACCGCCCTGAGCCGCACCGACAATACATAATCATAGAGGGTGACACAGATGACGAGGAACACCAGCCAGATCGCCAGCAGAGCGGTCCATTTACTTGCTCCGAGAAATACGGCAGCGACGGGGAAGATGATCGATGCAACGGCTGGTTTCCAGATTGAACGCCCCAGGTTCCTGGCGCTGGAGGTGCTCCAGGCAGTGAGCGGAACGATGCCCATCAGCAGCATCAACAAACCGAACAAGGGGCCGGTGGTGCTTTTATAAAACGGCGGTCCCACGGTCACTTTTTGCCCGGTGAACAATTCAGAGAGGATGGGGAAGAGCACTCCCAGCAGGCAAATGAGGAAGATAGCCATAAAGAGCAGGTTATTAAAGAGAAATGCGGATTCGCGGGAGAAAAAGGACTTTATGGGAGAGCCGGAAGAAAGATCCGACCAGCGATAAAGCAGCAGACCCAGCGAAAAGATGAACATGATGCTGATGAAAATGAAGAAAGCGGGTCCGATAGCGGATTGCGAGAAGGAGTGCACCGATGACAGCAAACCCGAACGGGTGAGAAAGGTACCAAAAATGACCAGGCAGAAGGTTAGTATGATTAACGCCACGTTCCAGTGCTTGAACAAACTGCGTTTTTCCTGCATGACCATGGAATGCAGATAAGCGGTACCGGTCAGCCAGGGCATGAGGGCCGAAATTTCCACCGGGTCCCAACCCCAGTAACCTCCCCAGCCGAGCACATCGTACGCCCAGCGGCTGCCGAGCACCAGCCCAATGGAGAGGAAGAGCCACGCCATCAGCGACCATTTACGCGTGGCTTTGAGCCAGCGGTCATCGGTGCGACCCTGGATCAGGGCGGCGATGGCATAAGCGAACGGGATCACAAATCCCACGAAGCCGAGGTAGAGCATGGGCGGGTGAACCACCATGCCGGGGTGGCGCAGGAGCGGGTTCAGCCCGCTGCCATCGGTGGGTTGCGCGGCCAGGGTGTGAACAGGCTGGAAAAGAGATTTCACGACCTCGCCGGTGTAGAAGATATAGTATCTTTGGAAGGGGTTTTCAAAGAACAGAACCAATATCAGGAAAAAGACAAGGGTGAAACCGGTCACGGCGATCACCCACGGCAGCAGTTCGTGATCCTGTTTCCATTTACGGATGAGCACGATAAAGGTAAAGCCGGAAAGCAGCCAGCACCAGAAGAGAAGCGACCCTTCCTGTCCGCCCCAAAGGGCGGCAACCTTGAGGTACAGGGGCATGTTTACGCTGGTGGTATTAAAGACGTAGGCGTAGCCGAATTGACCACTGACAAGCAGAATGATGAGGGAGATGACAGCAACCGAGAGCAGGGGAAATGTGGTTAGCGCTGCCAGGCGGGAGGCCTCGAGCATCGCATTCGATCTGCCCAATGCCCCGTAGATTGCGGCAACGACAGCCACAATTGCGGTCACCAGCGCGATGACCAGAACTCCAAAGCCAATGTTGGCGATCATGAGGTTTCCTTGAAAAGATACATTTCACAGGCTCCAGATCATTATTATTGAACCTGATTGGGAAGTGCGTCTTCGTAGCGCGACGGGCATTTTAATAATAGTTCTTCAGCATAGAAAACGCCGTCTTCGCCCAGTTGCCCGGTCATGATTGCCTGGGCTTCATTTTTGAGGAGATCCGGTTTCACGTCGTGATATTCGACCTGTAAATGCGAAGCCGCGGGGTCTATAGAAGCGTCGTGAAGAACCTTTGCCAATCCGCCCAGGGCTTTGATCTCCTTGTTGTCGCCGGGGATGTTGGCCACGGTAAATTTCAGCACCAGGTGCTGCGCGTCATACTGGATCGTATCTCCGAGCACCACACCGGAGACGCGCACGTTGGTGTATTGTCCCTGCGGACTAGCCAAAAGCTCGTCGACGGTCAGATAATACTGGGCGTTACCCTTCAGGCTGGTAATCACCAGAACCACCACAGCGATCAGCAGCAATCCTCCACCGATGACGAACTTGTTGACCTTGAACACCTTTTTCTCTTTGACTTGGTTGGAAGTTTCCTGGTTACCGGTATTCAACATGACTCCAAGATGGTTAATGGAAATAATATCTGAAAAATGATTATAACAAACATCATTCGTAAATTAGTCAGTCCGAATTAATGGAGGGACGGATGTTTTTTTTAGAGGGCACAGTGGTTGGTCTGTATGTTAAAAATAATAGGTATACCGGAATTCAATAAATGATACCGTAATTGAAGAAATCACAGGCAATGGGAGATCAATCACCCAACTCTTTGATCCTGTTGAGAAGCGAGTTGTGGGAATGCACGCCGAATTTTCGGTAGACGTTTTTAATATGCGTCTTTGCCGTGTTTGTTGAGATCATCAGCGCTTCGGCAATCTCTTTTGTGGATTTCCCATAGACAAGCATCCTTGTCACTTCGGTTTCGCGATGACTCAACGGTTCCTGAAGCAGATGGAGTGTTGTCATTTCCGGTTCTGATTGAGCATTCGACGAATCTTGTTGAACGCACTCGGCATTGAGTAATTTCAATAAGAATTCGGTATAACCAGGGTGTTCTGTTGAGATCGCCTTGGCATCAGACGTGCCCTGGAAGATACAGAGCAAATCCCGCAAATCCTCACCTTCCTCCAAAAATACCCGGGCATACCCCCTGGCGGCGCCGATTTCCACTGCTTTTCCAATGGCAGCAACCGCATCCTGAACCTTCCCTGAAGAATGTAGACATAGCGCATACACTATCAATGACTTTAATAACTGTCCCTCGTATTCCGTTTTCCTGTAATCGTCAACGAGTTTTGCCAGCAGGATAATTGCCTGGTCTTGCCTTCCCTGGACCATATCCAGCCTGGCTTGGAACAAGCGGCCAGCCGGTGTTTTAAGATTTTCGGGGGTGAGTAACTCATTGGAAACCTTTGACCAATCCGATGCATCATTGCTGCGTGATTCGGCACGTGCAATCCGGAAACATGCCTCCATTAAGCATATGGGCATGGGAGCGCCAGCGGTTAAAAAATCCTGATAACTGTTCAATGCACGTCCGAGGTAATCTCTTGCCTTGGAGAGGTCATTTTTCCTTACAAAATAATTGGTTAAATATGCACAGCGATCAATATGGCTGATCCATACCGATTCGCTGATGATCGTTTTATCAAAATTGGTCAGTATCCCTTTGGCCAGTTTGTCGGCGAGGGGGAGATTGTTTTGTTCAATGGCAATTTCCATCAAGCTTGCCTGCGCCAGTGAAACGGTCGCATGTTCCAGGTTAAGTTCAATGGCGAAATCCAGTGCGCGGTTGTATTCCTCTCTTGATTCGTTTACCCGGCCTTGTTTTAATAAAACATCTGCCAGGGCGACACAGGAATGGAAATAACCATAGTAATAATTGTAGGTAAGACCATATTGGCGGGCGGTCGCAAATACATTTGCGGCCTCACCAAGTTTTCCCAAAATTTCACATGCCATTCCCATGGCATGAGTGAGCATGGCATAAATAAAATCACCTTCTTTTTTGGTATCTGCCAGGAGGTGGTTCCCAGCAGCGAGGCCTTCGATATGGTTTGCTGCGATCGCCTCCATTGCAGCTCTTACGGCATCAATTTCCCATAACAGAGCCTGTTTTTCCTGGTCGGCAGTATCCACGCCATCGGCGGTTTTGATTATGTTTTCAACCTTGGCCAGATTTACCTGAGCCAAATCGTATTGTCCAAGGAGGAAATATGCAACCGCGTTATAAATGCCCAGCCTTGGACGTAATAACAACAAATGATCGGGAATCGCATTGATCCAATGGATCAGTTTTATCACGTCAAAGTTAATGATCGCCCGCATGGCGATGGTATCAATGATTTCAACAGCCCGATCCTCCTGACCGGATAACAGGGCGTGCACTACTGCTCGATCAGGGTATTTCTTCGATAGGAACCATTCCAATGCTTTTGAGTGCAGGGTTTGGATCACTTCCGAATCTGCTTTTTGCATCCTTTCAACCAATGATGAGGCAAACAGCGGGTGGTAGCGATACCATTGGTGATTGTTGTCGATTGGTACGATAAATAAATTCTGTGCGATCAACTCGTCGATGATTTTCCGGCTGTCATCTCTCCCCAGTAAATAATTGCACAACTCAGGAGTAAATTCATTCAACAAGGATGTTTTTAATAGGAATTCCTGGATGACAGGCGGTTGCTTTTTTAAGACTTCTTCTGAAAAATAATCAGGAAAGGATGATTTCTCAATTAAAAATCGATTTCGATTGGATCTGAAATCATGCATCACCTCATGCGAAATCGCGGTCATTTGTAAACCGGCGATCCATCCCTCGGTGTTCTCGTATATTTCTATGATTTGCTGCGATGAAAGGTCATTCTTGATCATTTCCGCCAGGTATTTTTTCGTTTCCTCGAAGGAAAACGCCATGCTCTGAGTGTTGATGTCCTGCAGTCTGCCGAGGGTGCGCAAGCGGGCTGTGGGAAGGTCCGGGCGATTTCGGCTTGAAATCACCAGATGAAGATTCTCCGGTTGGTGATCAATGATGTATCCGATGCTGTCATTGATCCGCGGGTCGGTAATGGTATGGTAGTCATCCAAAATGAGATTTAGAACTCCGGGCAGAGTGCTGATCTGGTTGAGCAGCGGGATCAGGCGGGTAAAGTCTTGGGGGTCATAACCGCGGAATATCAGGTCTTTGGCTTCAAATTTAATTGTGGGATACGGTCGCTTAATGGCAGCAATGAGGTAGGACCAAAAACGGAAAGGGGCATTATCGAACTGGTCAAGTGTAATCCAGGCGAACCGATTGCCTGGTGAGGAATTCAAGGCATACCATTCCCCAAGGAGGGTGGTTTTCCCGTAACCAGCAGGAGCGGTCAGAATGGTAACTTTTCTTCCACCGGATCGATGGAACAGATCCGTTAATCTGGAACGTCGTAATACACGCGCTGTAATGGTTGGGATTTCCAGCTTTGTAAGGAGAAGCGCGACAGATGAGGGAGTTATAGAATCCAGGCTCATTTAAGCTTTCATCCAGGTCTGGTACAGGGCAATCATCGTCAATCAACACTAGAAAATAAATTTTACCGGTAATGAATCACCCTGTGATTCATCCCTCAATCACCCCGTGAGGTGATAGACCTCAAAGGCATTTTTATTATACTTGAAAATAGTTTACCTCCAGGCGAAAAAAAGCAGAGAGTATAACCAAATGGTTCACCCAAGAGATGTTTTATCTTCATTAGTAGAGGAGAAGAGATGACTACGAACAAGAAAACAACACAAGGATTCAGCCGACGCGATTTTCTAAAGGGGGCTGCGATCGGCGCATCTGCAGTAGCTGGCGGCGTTGTTTTATCTTCTTGTACGCCAAAAGTTGTTGAAACTGCGGTTCCGGCTGCAGGTGAAGCAGTGCCGGGTGCCGCACCTGCCGCTTCATCGGCATCCTTCCTCACCCCTCCGGCACCTGTTGCCGATGCGGATATTAAAGAAACTTTTAAAGGCGACGTGGTTGTGGTAGGGGCAGGTGTTTCAGGATTGATGGCGGCATTTACCGCTGCCAAGGCTGGTGTAAAAACACTTGTTCTTGAAAAATCGGAAACATTTAATGCTCGCGGAGGACATAACGCCGCTTTACGCAGCAAGATCGAGCTCGCAGAGGGATTGGATTATGATCCAATGAGGGTTGTCAGAGAATTGGTGCGTTGGAGCAGCAACCAGGCAGATTCGACCCAGGTGACACTCTGGGCAACCCGCCACAGCGCCATCATGGATGAATTAATCGATATGGCAAAAGCCGCCGGCGTGGATGTTTTGCGCTGGGGCAATGATGTGCCCAATCAATATTATCCTGAATACAAGACTGTGCATATGTTTGGCGGAATGGACGAAAAAATTCTGGCTGGATTATTGGAGACCGCGGCCAAGGATTCCGGCGCTGAATTCCATTACAGCACCCCTGCTGACCAACTGGTGAAGGATGATTCCGGGCGTGTTACGGGTGTGATCGCGAAGAATGCTGACGGTGCCTATGTAAAATTTGAAGCAACAAAGGGTGTCATCCTGGCGACAGGCGATTATGGCAATAATCCAGAAATGATCGCAGCGTACTGTCCAAAGGCAGCCATCGTTGATTTCAACGTGTACGCTCCCCAGGTAAATACCGGCGACGGTCACAAAATGGGAATGTGGGCGGGTGCAGCAATGCAAGCCGAATCGCCACACTGCCCGATGGTGCACAACCTGGGTGCTGCGCCTTTCTCCGGCAATCCTTTCCTGCGCATCAACGTTGAAGGGAAACGATACGAGAATGAGGATGTTCCCATTCCCTATATGGCAAATTCCGCGCAGCTTCAGCCGGGGCACAAAACCTGGACGATCTACGACTCGACCTTTGCGGAAGATCTGCCAAAAATGGGAACGAGTTTTTCGCGCACGAATGCCATGAGCGACCGCACTCAAACCAGCATCGACGCCGCATTGGAAAACGGCACCTTGATCAAAGCCGATACGCTGGATGAACTTGCAGAAAAGATCGGCGTTCCGGCAGATGCATTGAAGGCTACGGTTGCCCGGTACAACGAACTGGCTGCCAAGGGTAGCGACGACGACTTTGGCAAGGATGGTGAAATGATGACCGCCATCGATACCGCCCCGTTCTACGCGGCTTACAACTCGCTCGCGCTGCTGGTGGTTCTAGGCGGACTCACGGTAAATGAGAAGCTCCAGGTCTTGGACAAAGATCACAAGGTCATCCCCGGCTTATATGCTTCGGGTAACACTGCAGGTGGATTCTTCGCTAACGATTACCCGGTCATAGTTCCGGGATTAAGCCACAGCCGCGCCTGGACCTTTGGCCGGATCGCTGGAGAGAACGCGGCCGCAGCCTAGCCAAAGCTGAAAATCTTTGAGATTTCCGGGCAGGGGAGAATTGCTCTTCTGCCCGGAGATTATTCTCGGTTTGTAGAATTTTTACTAAAATTGGATCGTTCCAGAAACGATAATTTGAAATCGCCATCCGTAGAGATATTGAGCAGTGAACAACTGCGGGTGAATTACTGTAATTACTCATGTTGATATTAATTAAAATTGCATCTATAATGATTTTATTAAATCTCGTAACTCCCGTACATTTTATTAATGAAGTTTTATTTCTTTAATGAAAGGAAATTTATCCATGACCAAATCCCCCAAAACTGAACCAGAAAATAATGAAGAAGAAATCACGAAAACGAAGAACAGGAAGAAAATGGGGGTATGGGCAATACTCGGGATCGTTGTTCTGGCTCTGGTTGTAGTGGGAGGCGCCGCAGGGGGATACATGATCCATCTCTCCAACACCAGCCCGCAATTCTGCGCCACATGTCACATCATGGAACCCAATGTGACTTCCTATCTGGCCAGTAAAGATCTCGACAACGTGCATTACCAGGCCAATGTTGGCTGTAAGGAATGTCACGATTACCCGGTTTCGTCTGAAATCTCCAGCGGTGTGAAGTTTCTTCTTGGTAACTATACCGTGGATGAAGAAGGAAAATTGCTTCCGGTGACATACGATAACGACATTTGTTTGAAATGTCACATCAGTTATGACCATGTCGCCACATCCACCGATTTCCTGTCCAAGAATCCGCACATGAGCCACAACGGTCAGCTCCCCTGTAAAACCTGCCATGTTTCGCACGGTCAGCAGATCGACTATTGCTCCACATGCCACGACAACGGCAAACAGCGCATGGTAGGGGAAGAGATCGAACCTCGCGGAACGATACGATAAGATTTTTACGATTCAAAACGCGATGGTTGATCCGGCAACGAACAAGACCAATTCACTTCCCATCCTGGACTAAAACGAACAGGACTGCCATACAGAAGCAGTCCTGTTTCTTTTGTAGGACAATGGATTATTATTGACCCTTTTTTGCTTTTACTGACCTGGAAACGGATTTCTTCGCTGCCTCATCCTTTGTCGGAGCGGCGGAAGGATCGACTTGGGTAGTGGATTCAGGCGCGGGGGATGATGTGGATTTTAATGAAGCAGCGGTTTCTTCTTTCAATTCCTTATCCGCTTGTTTCATCGGCTCTTCGACTTCCTTGAGGAAATCTTTCACGGTCGAGGATACCGAACTGGAAATATCCCGGGACTCTTTATTTAATGCCCGGAGAGTATCGTCCAACTCAGCTTCTTTGGCCAGCATTTTGGGCAACTCGTTCAGTTCGCGCCGGGTCGCCCATACTTCCTTCCAATACGGCGATTTGGTTATCTTGCGGATGAAGGCGCCGGCTTCCTTCGCTGTCTTTACCATGTTACCCGGGCCAAAAATAATGAGGGCGATAATGAGGATAAATATGATCTCGGATAACCCGAGGTTAAAGAATTTCATACCATTGAGCCTTCTCTAAAAGTTCGCAGATCCAATCGGTGACAGGAATCTGCTCCGAACTTGTACATTATTCCTGTTTGGGCTCTTCTTTTTCCTCAGATTTCTTTTCTTCTTTATCTTCATCCTTAATTCCTTTGCGGAAAGACTTGATGGCGCTGCCGAGTTCTCCGCCTATCTTCGTTACGCGACCAACACCAAACAGAAGGATAACGATAACCAGGATGATGATCAGTTCAGGAACACCTAATTTGAACGGCATTTTTTACTCCTTATCATTTCTTTAATTTTACCACCCCTTTACCGGGCCTGAATTTGACCGGTAAAGATTGACTCAAGCGGGCTCGCTTTTTTCCTGACTCTCATTCTCATTTGCGGATCCTTTTTGCGGCCTCCAGGCGAGATACGCAAACAGGATGCTGATGAGATATAAAACCAATAACGGCAGTGTCATCAACCCCATGTTGACCGGATCGGGGGTGGGGGTGATGAGAGCGGCAGCGACGGCACAAACCAGAATGGCCACGCGCCACTGTTTGGCAAGTTGTTTTGCCGAAACGATATGAAGGCGAGCCAGCACAAAGACGATCAGCGGCAATTCAAAACAGATGCCAACCCAGAACATCAGGTTCAAGACAAAACCAAAATATGTGCTGGGCCGGGGAGCGGTCGCTATGCCCATAAAGTTTAAAAGAAATGGCAATGCGGTGGGCAGCATGAAGAAATAGGAAAAGGTAACTCCAGCCAGGAAGAACAAGGTGGCCAGAGGGATCGACAACCACACCCACTTGCGTTCTTTCTGAGTCAGACCGGGCATGATGAATGCGGCGATCTGGTAAATAATGATCGGAAACGCCACCACCACACCAGTCAGCAAGGATATCTTCATGAAGGCAGAGACATTTTCGGTTACGTCAATGGACTGCATGGCGGAAAGACCGCCGATGGGCAGCGCCAGGAACTCGGCGATCTTTTGGCTGAATGCAAAACTAAGGGAAATGGTAATTACCAGAGCCACCACACAAATGAGCAGGCGCTTGCGCAACTCATTTATATGACTCAAAAAGGACATCTTTGTAGAATCGTCTTCCATTTGCACACTCAATATTCATAATTTTCTACGTGCATCGAAACAACCTATTTTAACATCTGCACCATTGTAGTACAAGAACTAAGTCGAGTGGAGAAGTCCAAGATAGATCTGATGATCGCGTTCGCTAAAGCAGCAAAAGACCACTTGGCAGATTGAACCCGGATCAACCGAATAACTCCTTACCTGATTCACGGCGATAACGGCGGCCTCGTGCGCGGGGTAGCCGTAGGCGCCGGTGCTGATGCATGGGAAAGCGATGGTACGCAGATTGTTCTGCGCAGCGATGTCCAGCGAGTTCCGGTAACAGCAGGCCAGTAGATCGGGTTCGTGGTGGCTTCCTCCTCTCCAAACCGGGCCGACGGTGTGGATCACAAACCTGGCCGGAAGGTTGTAGCCCGGTGTGATCTTTGCCTCTCCGGTTGGGCATCCGCCCAGGCGCGCGCACTCCAGCAGCAGCGCGGGTCCGGCTGCCCGGTGGATGGCACCGTCCACCCCGCCACCGCCCAACAAGGTATTATTGGCGGCGTTGACGATCGCATCACAATCGAGTTTGGTGATGTCACCCAGGATCGCGCGAATTTCAACCATAATCAATAATAATATTACACCAATCCCATACCGATGAATTTGTAGCCATGCATTTCCGATTTGTATATTCGTCTATTGGAAAGTCGGATATGCTAGAATTATTGGCAGGATGGCAGCATGAAAATTCTTCCCAGGCACATTTTTGTCATTGCGCTTTTCATATTGATCTTCATTGCGACGCTGCGCCCGGCCGGCGACCCGGACTTCTGGTGGCATTTGCGAACTGGAGAGCTGATACTGGACACGGGCGCCATTCCGCATGCAGACCCCTTTTCCTATACGGCCAGCGGACAGGAATGGATCACGCATGAGTGGCTGAGCGAATCGGTCATGTACGTGCTTTACGACCGGCTGGGCATGATCCCGCTTATCATTTTCTTTTCCCTGATCATTACCGCCGCGTATGGATTTACCTACCTGCGCACAAGCGACCAGGCGAAACCCTACGTCGCCGGATTTGTGCTGGTGGTCAGCGCAGTGGCTTCTGCTCCATTGTGGGGAGTGCGTCCGCAGATGATCTCGCTGCTGCTCACGAGCGTATTCCTGTATTTGTTGGACTGCTACGAAAAAAATCAAAAGATCGCGTTTTTGGTGCCATTGCCGCTGCTTTCGATGCTCTGGGTCAACCTGCACGGAGGGTTCATCATCGGCATCGGGATCGTCGGCGTTTACTGGCTTGGATTCATGGCAAAGATCCTGTTTCGCGGAAAGGGCAAGGCAAAAGGAGATCCACGAGCCTGGAAACCGGTGCTGACATTGGCAGCCGTTGTTGTGTTGTGCCTGCTGGCTTCATTGATCAACCCGAACCACTACAAGATTCTGGTTTATCCCTTCCAGACCCTGTTTGACCCCGCCATGCAGCAGTACCTGGTGGAGTGGTATTCACCGGATTTTCACAACATCATCTGGGTACCGTTTGCCGTCCTGGTGCTGGCACTGGTCGCGGCCGGGATGACCGGCAAAAGCCAGGTTTCCATCTCCAGCGCGCTGCTGGTGATCATTTTTGGTTTTGCCGCGTTCCGTTCGGTACGGCACATCCCATTATTCGCCATCACGGCAGCCCCTGTCCTCGCCGGGCAGATCGCTGAGATCTTCAAAATACCAAAGAGCAATAATACCGGGAGCAAAGTTACCCAGGGGTTGAATATTGGCATAGTTTTAATGCTGGCAGCCTATACGGCGTTGACCGTCCATCAATTGCCTGAAAAGCAGCAGGTCAAGGAAGCGGAGACCTTTCCCAAACTGGCAGCGCAATGGCTGCTGAAAAATCAACCGCAAGGGAATTTGTTCAATTCATACACCTGGGGGGGATACTTGATCTGGTCCCTTTATCCGGATTATCCAGTCTTTATCGACGGCAGGGCGGATGTGTACGGGGCGGATTTTATCAACCGCTACGCAACGATCCATCAGGCAAAGAGCGGATGGGAAGAGGAACTCGATAAAACCGGTGCCCAACTGGTGCTGATCGAAAAGGATTCGATCCTGGCTCAAGCGCTACGTCAATCGGATAAATGGGACATCCTTTATGAGGATGACCTGAGCGTCATTTTCCAGGAATAAGCCTGTGATCGAGGGATCCCCCGCTCATGATCAAAGGTCGGGGTGGAATTTCTTTTCCCCGGCTTCGATGCGCACCGCGAGGCGGTTCTGCGTTGGGGGAATGGGGCAGGTGGCGAAGGGGGTATAAGCGCAAGGCCAGTTGACCGCCAGGTTGAAATCCAGGATCAGCAGGTTGTTTTTTGGTCTGTCAGCGAGCAAATAACGGCCGCCGCCGTATGTGGTGTCGCGGCGGGTTTCGTCGATAAAGCTGAACAACAATTCATCCTCATCCTCTTCAGCAATCAGGGAATACTGTTTTCCGGCAATGGTGAATGCTGCACTGCCAATGAACGGCTGGTCGTATTCCGTACCGATCATATTGGTCCTTTTCAGGATCAACGGAGTTTCGAAGGGGGTGAATCGAGCTTCGATACGGTATGCCGCATCGACAGCATAGAAATTCAATCCTTTGAAATTGATCACCTCCGGTGACTGGCGGTCCCACACGCGTGCGAAGAATTTGCCGCCGCGCGAGATGATGCGCATGGCGATCGAACCGGCTTCGATGAGGTGCGGGTCACCGTCGATATCCGCACGCAACGGAGTATCTTCCGGCTGACTGCCGTTCAGGGTGATCCGGGGGCTGCTGGTGCTGCGCAAATAAACCTTGCCGGAATCAATGAACAACGATCCGCGTAAGCCATCTTCCAATTGGGAGATACAAATTGAAGCGTCGCCGGTATTGGCGAAGGTATTTTCACCATCCTGAAGTGGATACAGGCCGGCAAGAGCAAACCAGCTCAACGGATTGTTGATCATGCGCTGCTGGCGTTCAAAGCGGATGGTTTCGATTTTTTTAATGTAATCGT
>DAOUGM010000054.1:0-11056 GCA_034428895.1 Anaerolineaceae bacterium | reverse complement strand
GTCTGCCAGGTCGGCAATCGTGCGCGCCAGTTTGAGCACGCGGTGGTATCCCCGCGCGGTCAGCTGCAGCTGGCGCATGGCGGTTTGCATCAACGCCTGAGAGGCAGCGTCCAACACGCAGAAGCGGCGCAGTTCAGCCGGGCTCATATCCGCGTTGGAAAAAAGCGCCGTGCCCGCGAAGCGTTCGCTCTGCCTTTGGCGGGCATGCTCCACGCGCTCCCTTATCACAGCAGAACTTTCTCCCTGGCGGGAGCTGCTGAGCTTCTGATAGTCCACGCGCGGAACGTGGATGAGCATGTCAATCCGGTCCAACAGCGGGCCAGAGATGCGCTTCTGGTAAGTGGTGATGGCACCCGGCGCGCAGGTGCATTGTTTGAGCGTGTCGCCGTAATAGCCGCAGGGGCAGGGGTTCATCGCGCCGATGAGCATAAAATTGGCAGGGAAGGTGAGGGTGCCGTTAGCGCGGCTGATGGTAACGCGCTTGTCTTCAATCGGCTAACGCAGCACTTCCAGGATACGCTGCCCGAATTCCGGCAGTTCGTCCAAAAACAGCACGCCGCGATGCGCCAGAGAGATTTCACCCGGGTGCGGCAAATTTCCCCCGCCAACCAGGCCGGCATGGCTGATGGTATGGTGTGGAGAGCGGAAGGGGCGCGTCTGCATCAGTGGGGTCTCCGCTGGCAGCATGTCGCAAATGGAGTAAATGCGCGTGACTTCCAGCGCTTCTTCCAGGGTTAACCGCGGCAGAATAGAATTGAGCGCCCGCGCGAGCAGGGTCTTCCCAGCGCCGGGCGGGCCAGACATCAGGACGTTGTGGTTGCCGGCTGCCGCCACTTCCAGGGCGCGTTTGACATGCTCCTGCCCTTTGATTTCACTGAAATCGGTTTCGGAAAGCTGAGCGGGAGGCGGGGTAAATGGCACCGACGCGGCGGGCGCGATGGGCTGCTCGCCAATCAGGTGCAGATACAATTCAGAGAACGAGGCGACCGGGTAGACGGTGATGTCGGGGATGAGGGCTGCTTCCGGGGCGTCTTCTGCCGGCACGTACAGGGATTTATAACCGGCCTGTCTTGCTGCCGCCGCCACTGCCAACATCCCGCGCACGTGCCGGACCGAACCATCCAGTGAAAGTTCGCCGATGACCAACGCGCCTTCGATCTGCTCCGGGCTGACCTGTTCCCCGGCAATCAGCACACCCAGGGCAATCGGCAGGTCAAAGGAAGGCCCCTCTTTGCGTACCGAGGCGGGCGCCAGGTTGACGGTCAGCGCTTTGCGGGGGTAGGCCAGGTCAGCGTTTTTTATGGCGGAGTAGACGCGCTCGCGGCTTTCTTTCACGGCTTCATCGGGCAGGCCCACGATGGCCATGTGCGGCAAACCCTGCCCAAAATCGACTTCAATGTCGATGATGACCCCGTCCAAGCCAATTACCGCGCAGGAGAAAACGTGTGCGAGCATGGCATAAGTTTAGAGGCAAAAATGCGAAAAGTCAACGCGGAATAATCCAGGAAGGTTAAAGTGCATGGTTGTTTGAACAATAATACGACAATTAGCAAGAATAACCTGCATTGGAGGCAAGATAAGTTGCGGTAGGAAAAACATAAACAATGGCAAGCTATGCGGTTGGTGTTCAAGCTGAGGTTTGGAATTAAGAAAAAAAAATTAAACAATTTCCCAAATGGAATAAAAAGTTAATAGAATTGAATTGTTATAAGTATTGATAAAACATATAATCATATTAATTCATTCAGAGGGCGTGAGTTTTGCATAACGTACAGGAAGATTTATAAGCACTGAGAGAAAGGTTGCTTAAGCAAGTTGCAGAAGGGGTAGGTGTTCTTTTTCAGATATCGACAATAAAAATCAATGAATAAACAAGTGAGTTAAAGCTTGTTATCAATCCATCGCGAAGGAATTATATTGTTCGCATTGTTCTAATAGTAAAGGAGAAACAAGGATGAGTAATAATAACAGACCTATTAAACACACATATAATTTTTTAAGGTTTCCAGGCTCTCATCAAGGTGTGCATAGTGTACTCTATGAACCCGAAATACTTTCAGAAAAAAGCCAGATTGCGGTGCTTGTTATGCATTCAGATAATAGTTCAATGGCTGCTGAAGCCTGCCTCGAACTAGCACAAAGGGGTTATCGAGCGCTGGGAGCAGGAGTGAGCCTCCAAGAAAACCCATTGGATTTAAAACTTTCAGACGTTCGGACCGCGTTGGAATTCTTGCGAGAAGTACCGGAAGTGAAAAAGATTATTACCCTGGGCCACAGCGGCGGCGCCACTTTGATGAGCGCTTACCAACTCGCCTCTGAGAATGGTTTGACGGCTCTACAAGGGCCTGAAAAACTCATCAGGTGTTCTGACATTGGTGAGTTACCCCCAGCGGATGGTGTGATGTTCTTAGATTCTAATTACGGCAACGGGGTAATGACGTTGCTCAGCTTGGATCCCGCTGTGATAAACGAAGAGGATACATCGGTTTTGGATGAACAATACGATTTGTTTGACCCGGCAAATGGCTATGATCCCCAAGGAGCAAGATATAACGAAGATTTCATCCATAAATACCAACAAGCCCAAGGCGAACGCAACAATCGGCTGATTGAAAAAGCCCTGCTACGCTTGAACGCGCTGGAGAAAAATCAAGGCAAGTATCTGGATGATGAGCCTTTTATTATTCCTGCTGCCGCACAAAACGCATTTAACAATAAATTATTTCCACAGGATGTTCACTTACTTGCGCGTACGCGAAAAGCCTGGCCGCTGCTACATGCTGATGGTTCTGTTACTCATGAGATAATTCCATGTGTTCGAAAAGCAAAGAATGAGATTTCTTTCACAAGATCCTTCCGTTTAGGCGCAATGCGGACAACTGTACGCGCGTATCTGAACTCTTCTGCGGTGCGCACCTTACCAGACTTTGGCTACAACGCTGATTCTATGTTCGGAATTGACTGGCAATCCAGCTACAGCTGTACGCCTGGGAATGTCCAAAATATTAGCTCGCCACTACTGGTGATGGGTATGACTGGTGGATATGAATTTATTGCGGCAGAAATGATTTTTGAAGCAGCGACCAAAGCTCAGGATAAAACGATTGCTTTTGTGGAAGGTGCAACGCATATCTTCACAACGGCAACAGAAAGTGAAGTATATCCAGGGCAATTTGGAAATACGATGACCACGCTCTTTGATTATGTCGACGGGTGGCTGAGCCAAAAAGGACGCTTTTTGGCCTGAATCGTTCTGAAGCATATTTAAGTGGTGCTGAGCAAACTGAATAAAAACAGCTGGTATGCGAGTACCAGCTGTATCTTTTCTGTGTAAACCAGTCCCTGTATAAAGATAAATTTGGGTACTGTAGAGTATTTTTCGTACATTTATTAACCGCCTGGTAATAATACCCCCAAATGTTGAATATTTAAGTAGGATATCTGCCTCCAATCAGACTGTACAATGTGCCCCAGTGTCTTGCCTGCCTTCCGTCCGTTCGTACTTTCGCACGGCGGTCAGCCAATCCGCTTCGACTTTCAGCAAATGATTCAGAACTTTGTGCACACTATGACGTAGAAGTTTCTTGAATTCTGTCTTTATTACTTGCTCATTTAACTCAACGATCTTATTCGGCATGGTTCTGTTCTCCTTGGTTGTTTGGTTTTCACAACTTCATTTTCCCAAGTTATTGAGGACCATGTCCTTCAATAAATGTGCGAAACTTATGCATCCTTATCATTTTCTAAAAAAAGAAAATGTGTTATGTCGGTAAAAAAATGATTAGTCTTCAACAGGTAAATAAAAAAACGTTGAATGCAAGGTTAGAATGGAAAAAGAAATACTCGAAGCCTGCCAGAGTATTCTAAAAGCTAACTATGCTCATTTCCTGCTGGTTTTTAACGGCGTCTTCCAATAAATGCGATATTGAAGTTATCGGTTTCGGTTACCAGTTAATGAATCTCAACGCTATCTTCGGGGGGGGTATTATCACTTGGAGTTTCAAGATAAGGCACCTTACGTTCCATTAGATAGTTTGCCAAACAAGCCAAGCCTGCCAAGAAGAAGCCCAAAGCGTAAAAAATGAAAGAAACGGTCAATTCCCATGGATTTGTTAACACGCGAAAAACAGCAGCTAATCCTCCTGCCCCAAGACTGATGGAAGCTCCCAAGTTAGCCTTTATTAACCCGCGCGATGATGATTGATATTCTGCAATAGTCATCTTCTCACCTGCACTTAAATAGGCGACCAAGGCGATGAATATCCAGGAAAGGAAAAAAAGGCTGGCAGCCTGTGCAAAGACCATATAACTTACTGTGTTGAGGCGAAGCAGCCTGGTTGAACTCCAAGAAAAAAGCATAACTGCAAACAGATAGGTTAAGACAAGGCGAATACGTAGCCAAAACTTCTGTTTCGGGGTCAGGTCCTGAGAATAATAGTCTCCTGTGTATAAGCGATGGATGGTGAAGCCTATCCCATTCGACCTGGGCGCATAATATTCGGAATAGCCAGAGAAGAAGCGGTGATATGCTTTGCTATGAGGGAACCCACTGCGCGTTATTTTTTGATCCTTTTTGAGACTCTCCGAAAGATCTTCTTTATGTTTCATAAAACTCCGTTCAGTCATGGTGGACCATCTTCGTTTGCCTTTGGGTTAGGCTATGGCTATACTTTGCAAAGCTACCCAAGGCATAATCCGCCATCTACTTTAATAACTTCTCCGGTTACATAAGCTGCTTCTTCGCTTGCCAGAAAAGCGACCGCCGCGCAAATATCTTTCGGCTTTCCCAGTCTGCCCAAAGGAACCTGGTCAATTATTGTGGAATAATCGGGCAATTTTTCATCCGGGTCTCCACCTTTAAGCGGGAATGGTTGATTATAGATTCCACCCATTGCAACGGCATTGACAGTTATGCCAAACTTGGCAAGCCGCCGGGCAGAGCTGAACATAAGTGAAATAACTCCTCCTTTGGCTGCTGTGTATGCTAACCCATCATTTATTCCCCCGGCGAGCGCTTCAGAAGAAACCAAGAATATCACGCGTGGCGCTGTGCTTTTCTTCAGATACGGGAGTGCATATTGCAAGAATTGAAAACTCCCAGTCAGATTAGACCGGATAAGTGAATTCCAATAGTCAAGTGAAATGTCTTCAATATCCTGATTTAGTGGTGGCCAACCTTGTCCAGCGATAAGAACATCTATACTGTTAAACCTATTATTTATTTTCCCAACCGGGTCCTTTTCATCCTTTGACAGTGAATAGAACCTATCAGAATAGGCTTTCAACCAGTCGGTTGTTAACCAAGCTTTTTCTTGTTTGGAATGGACAGTACCAACATTCATCCCATCCATTAGGAATTCTTTCACGATTTCAAAACCAACATAACCTGCGCCGCCAGTAATGAGTGCAGTTCGACCTGATAGTGTAAGTCTCATAATATGCTAGTAATTGCCCATACTACCTGATACTCAGTTTATTTCCTGGTAGCGACAACAAGCCACAAAGTGCTTTTGTGTAGCTTCAACAAGGGTCTGAGGTTGATTACAGGCATCTGTGGCATAAAGACACCTAGGTGCAAATCGACAGCCAGGTTTGGGGTTGATTGCAGAAGTTATTTCACCTTTCAGTTGTACTCGCCGCATTGGCTTGGTAATGTCCGTGGATGGTATGGCTGAAAGCAGCGCTTTTGTGTAGGGATGGAGATTGGCGGTGAAAAGTTCGTCGGTCGGACTTTTTTCCACCAACTGCCCCAAATACATTACGCAGATATTATCTGAAATGTGGCGGACCACTGATAGATCGTGCGTTACGAACATGTAAGCCATGCCAGTTTGATCTTGTAAATCCATCAATAAGTTCAGGATTTGCGCTTGAATTGAAACATCCAAGGATGATACCGGTTCATCACAGACAACAAAATCGGGATTCATTGCCAACGCCCGGGCTATACCGACGCGCTGGCGCCGCCCGCCGTCCAGTTCGTGCGGATAGGACTCCCGAAGGCGCTTATCCAAGCCGACCAGGTCCATCACGCGGTCGGTTTCTTCGACGAGTTGCCGGCGGGTGTAGCGGCAGGAATGTTTCAAGGGTTCCATGACCGTGTCTACGATACGCTGGCGTGGATTGAGCGATGAATATGGGTCCTGAAACACGATCTGCGCCTTTTTCCGTACAGCGTGCAGCTCTTTGCCTTCGACGCGGGTGATATCCTTGCCTTCAAAGAAGACCTGCCCGTCGGTGGAATCCAGCAGCCGGATGATGGTGCGCCCTAGAGTGGATTTTCCGCAGCCGGATTCCCCGACAACGCCCAGAGTCTCACCTTTTTCGATGGTAAAAGAAACATCATCCACGGCGTGATTCAGGCCAGCGGGCACATGAAAGTATTTTTTCAAATTCCTTACTTCAATTAATGCACTCATGTTCCTCACCTACCCGGTCAAGATTGATGCAGCGGCAAAGATGCCCTGGAGATATTTCCATCATCGGTATTTCTACTTCCCGGCAAGCGTCCGTGACATACGGGCAGCGGGATTGAAAAGCGCAGCCGTTCGGCAGGTCCGTAGGATCCGGCATCGACCCAGGGATGGGCTTAAGGCGTTCGGTTTTCTTGTTGATGTCCGGCAGGGAAGCAAACAAACCCAGGGTATAGGGATGGGCCGTCTCTAAATAAATTGCGGCTTTGCTGCCGTACTCAATGATTTTCCCGGCATAGATCACCGCAACCGAATCGCAGGTTTGAGCGACGACACCCAAATCGTGGGTGATGAGGATCATCGCGGTATTGTATTTTTGTTTCAGCTCGTTGATCAAGTCCATCACCTGCGCCTGAACGGTCACATCCAGCGCCGTGGTAGGCTCATCCGCTAACATCAAGACGGGGTTGCAGGCCAACGCCATGGCGATGACCACGCGCTGCTTCATCCCGCCTGAAAACTGAAACGGGTATTCCGAGAAGCGGTCGGCGCTTATTCCCACGAGTTCAAGCATCTCAACAACTTTTTGGCGTGCCTGGGCTTTGCTGTAATCGTTGTGTAGCAGCAAACCTTCCACAATTTGTTCACCAATGGACATCAGAGGGTTGAGCGCAGTCATGGGGTCCTGGAAGACCATCGCGATCTTATTGCCGCGCACATCCAGCATTTCTTTCTCGGATTTCGCGATCAGATTCTCGCCCTCCAGATATACTTCGCCACCGCGCAGGATGGCAGGCGGGTCTGGTAGAATCCTTAATATCGATTTGGCAATTGTCGTTTTTCCAGCGCCTGTTTCGCCCACCAGGGCGAGAGTTTCACCTTTTTTCATTTCAAAGGACACGCCGTTCACCGCACGCACGATCTTTTTTCCGGAGGTATAGACGACTTCCAGATTGCGAACGGAGAGGAATGCCTGCTCTGAGGTCATGGATAATTCGCTCATGGTTTATCTTCTCAATTTGGGATCCAGCGCGTCCCGTAAGCCATCGCCCATCAGGTTGATTGCCAGCACCGTCAAACCAATAGTGATGCCGGGAAACGTGATCAGGTAAGGATAGGTGAGGATATGCGCTCGGGCGTCTGCCAACATGGCGCCCCATTCAGGTGTCGGCGGCTGCACTCCCAGACCGATGTAGCTGAGCGCGGCGGCCATTGTAATGGTATGTCCGACGCCCATCGTCATGCTTACAATTTCCGGTTGGATGACATTTGGGAGCAGGTGTTTGAACATGATACTAAAACGTGTACAATTAATGGCTTCAGCAGCCTCAATGTATTCTTTTGTGCGCTCTGAGAGGATTTGCCCCCGTATCATACGGGCACTTATCGGTACCGCGCCAATGGATAAGGCCAATACCGTGTTAAAAAAACCAGGGCCGAGGGCGGTGGAAATTACGATACAGAGGAGCATACCCGGCAGCGCTGTCCAAATGTCCATGATACGCATAATCACCGTTTCGATTTTGCCGCCAAAGTATCCAGCGATACTTCCAAGCACGATTCCGATCAGGCTGCCAAAGACCGAAGCGGAAATTCCAAGTCCAAGAGAGTAACGCCCGCCGTAAAGCAGCCTGCTCAGGATATCTCGACCAAACCTATCGGTCCCGAAGAGGTGGACCGCAGAAGGCTTAGAAAACATCTTGGTTAGGTCCATATCATTCGGTCCGTATGGTGCGATATACTGCGCAAAGATGCAGGCGAGGACGATGATGACCAGCAAAACGGTGCCTACAGCCGCGCCGGGGCTCTTAAACATGCGCTGGAGCGTTTCGAGGATCAGGTATGTTTTCTGCGGTTTATTGCTTATTACGTGAGCAGCTGTGCTTTCAATGGTGGACATAAACTATGCCTTTCTTTTGTTGGAACTGCCATATCGGATCTTAATGCGCGGATCAATGAAGGCGTAAACCAGGTCTACGATCAGCATGATGACAGCGGTAAAGAGAGCAAAAAAGAGCACGCTTCCACGCAAGGCCGGGAAATCATCGTTGTTAATTGCCGTCAGCATGTATAAACCGATCCCGGGAATGGAGAAGATGCTTTCGATAACTGGCGAGCCGGCAATGATACGCGCGAGACCTGTACCGACCACAGTCACAATCGGTATCAGCGCGTTTGGGAGCATATGCTTGCGGATGACAGCCTTTTCCGCCTGACCTTTGGCGCGTGCTGTGGTGATGTAGTCCTGCCTGAAAACTTCCAAAATACTGGAACGCGTTTGGCGGGCGTTTACCGCCAAGCCTCCTAAAGAGCTGGAAACGATGGGCATGATGAAGTACTTTACTCCACCGATACCGAAGGCTGGTAGCCAGCCCAGGTTCGCACTGAAGAAAACAATCATCATAAGCGCTACCCAAAAGTCCGGCGCTGAAACGAGGAACATGGTAATCGCCATCGTGGTGGAATCCTGCCATTTTCCTTCGTGCGTGCCAGCAAAAATGCCCAGCAGTATCCCAAAAATCAGGTTGATGCCCATCGCGCCGTAACCAATTAAGACTGTACGCGGCAGGCGGCGCCACAACTCTTCCAGAACCGGAACTTTGTAAGTCCACGAATTCCCAAGCGAAAAGCGGAAAAAGGTGGTGTACATGAAGTCCCCCAATTGAACCAGATACGGGCGGTCCAGGCCCAAAGTGTTCCTCAGACGGGCGACTTCTTCAGGTGTGGCAGAAGAGCCCATCATAGAGCGGGCAGGGTCACCAGTAAAGTAGAGGATTGTGAAGATAATAAAGGCAGAAGCGACCAAAATGATGATCATCGAGAGACAACGATTGATGATGTATTTTGCCATGCTTATCTCCAGATCAGAAAACGTGAATCAGACCAGATAATTTTTTTCATTTGAGTTCCTGGTTGTTTTATTCGGCCGTTTCAGTTTTTTACTAAGTATGCCACAAAGCATGGCATGCTCATCACGCGGAAGCATCTTGATTAGGGTTGTCCCCGTGGATGAGCATGCCGCAATAGCTAATGGTTATGCAATCAAACCAAAGGCTCTCAATCCGGATTAGGGCTGCTTAAAGGTGCAGGCGCTAGGCAGGAAGGAGGTGTTCTCGCGGTACACCAGGTCGGTAATCTGGCTGGTGTAGACGGAGTAGCCAGTTCCGTAACCAATCATATACAGATAAGCGTTCTCGACGATATAATCATGCAGTTTGGTCATGTTCTCATCCGTGTGACCGGCGATTGTGTTGGCCTCGTTGAACATCTGCTGCATGTTCTCGTCCCGGATAAGGCCCATGGATTTTCCGATGCCGAGTTCATTGTAATTCAGCACACGGTTCCAGCTCCCGATCTGGAAACCGCCGCCAATCCAGTTGATGTTCATGTCCCAGGCAGTATCGTCGGACTGCAAACTTCCCAGTTCGCGGCCGTCCATCAGCTTCAGCTCTGTATCGATGCCGATATTTGCGAAGAAAGCCTGAACGAGAGTGGCAATATTGGCTGTTTCGGGGTCGTTGCTGGCCATGAATACCAGTTTTTCACCATTGTAGTCGGTCTGTGCCAGATATTCCTTGGCTTTTTCCACGTCGAAGGTGTTAATATTGTTATCCTTCTCTTCCCAGGCTTTTTGGTAGTCCGAGAAAGCCGGGCTGCCAAAAGCTTTTGCCGCGCTTACAGCACCGCCGGAGGCTTGCGCGACAGCGTTGTTGTCAATCGCGTAGAACATGGCCAGGCGGAAGTTTTTATCCGCCCCGAAATGACCTTCACTCTGGTTGGGAACCAGCACCCACTGCTTGCCCTGCAAGCGGGGGTTTACGTTGTATTTGTCAGCATACTTCCCGCCATCCTGGAAGTCCACCAGGTTTTCCTGTGGAACTTGTTCGGAGTAATCGATAGTGCCGCTTTTCAGGGCGATGACGTGCTGGGCAGGTTCACTGATGATCAAGTATTCAATGGTCTGTACGTTTTGCCGTTGACGAAAGCTTTTGAGCGATTCGTCTTTCTGCCAATAATCTTCATTAGCTTCCAGCACGATCTTGGAGCCCCCGATAAACTCAACTACCTTATATGGGCCAGTTCCCACGGGTTTTGTCGCAAAGTCGCCAGCTTTCATTGCTTCCTCGGAGACGATGATAACGCGGCAGAGTGGGTGTTCCAGTCCCCCGACCTTGGAGACAGGTCCGGTCCAAGTGAACAGAACATGATAATCGTCGATTTTCTTTACACCGTTCTCGAGGTCATATAAATCAAATCTATAGAACTTACCGGAAGCAATGATGTATTCATATGAATAGACAACATCATCTGCTGTAATATGGTTGCCGGCATGGTCGTAAATATTGTCGTAAAGTTCCACTTCCCAATGGGTCTCGTCTATCTCTTTGTAACCTTTTGCCAGACGAGGAACGTATACGCCATCTTCAATGTCGAAGAGAGTTTCATAAATCGCTTGGTAGATTTCTGGTTTAACATTGTAATCCAATGGTGTCAGGTCAACTGGATCATTGTAAGAGCAACATGATAATGTCCTAAAGTAGCAAAATAGAAATGTCCTGATTAATATTAGGAGCTATGACACGGACTATCGAAATGACCATTAAAGAATTGAACCGGAAGACAGAAATAGAAAGGGTGTTAGA
>DAOUGM010000053.1:0-18023 GCA_034428895.1 Anaerolineaceae bacterium | reverse complement strand
TGGAATCGGTCGGAGAAGGATTCGTACTGCGCTTTCCGCGGCGCGGATCGCCCAAAACCATCGAACCCATGCCCAGGTACCCCAAATTGTTAAGTACGTTCCGCCAGTATGGATATTGGCTGCAGCGTTTGGGGATCGATTCGGTGGGTGCTTTGAACCAATCGATCCAGGCTGGAAATATCAGGGAGATCATCCTGGTTTCAGAGGCTTTGCATAATTTGCAGATCATTGATATATCACAACAGATTGCCGAGCGTGCGGATGAAGCGCGGATCATCCTCATCGCCGGACCTTCATCTTCCGGCAAGACGACCTTCTCCAAGCGGCTTTCGGTGCAGCTGCTCGCACAGGGTTTTGCGCCTTTCCCGCTGGAAATGGACAATTATTTCGTGGATCGGGAACTCACCCCACGGGATGCAAAGGGTGAATTTGATTTTGAGTCACTGGGTGCCATGGATACACACCTCTTGTCCGACCATTTACAACGGTTGATCAACGGGGAGTCCGTTCGGCTGCCGCAATATAATTTTAAAGAGGGCAAACGCGAGGAAGGCGATTCTGTCCAGCTGCGGCCTGACCAGATCATCATCCTGGAGGGCATCCACGGCATGAATCCAGCCTTGCTGCCCGACATCGATCCTTCATCGACCTATAAGATCTACGTTTCGTGCCTGACCCAGTTGAACCTGGACCGTTATAACCGCATTTCCACCACGGATACCCGGCTTCTGCGCCGTATCGTGCGTGATGCGCGCGAACGCGGCTATTCCGCGCAGGAGACGATCTCGCGCTGGGATTCGGTGCAGCACGGGGAGAAGGAGTACATCTTTCCGTACCAGGAGAACGCCGATAAACTTTTCAACTCGGCGCTGGTTTACGAGCTTTCGGCAATCCGCTTGATGGTGGAACCGCTGTTGAGGCAGGTCGCTTACGGGACAAAGGAATATGTTGAAGCCAAACGTTTGCTGGCATTCCTGGAATGGTTCCTGCCGGTCGAAACGAGCATCATCCCGGATAATTCGATCATGCGCGAATTCCTCGGAGGGTCAATACTAAAGGATTTTAAACTCTGGAATTCGCGGAACGAATAATAAAAAAGCGGGTGCAGTTCAAAAACTGCACCCGCTTGGGTTTACCCTAATATCTTTTTGACCGCTTTACCCAGTCTGAAGATTCCCTCATTGATTTTCTCCGGGCACGAGTAGGAGAAATTCAAGCGCATGGTATTTTTTCCTGAACCATCCGGATAAAAACTCTCACCCGGAACATAGGCAACTTTTTCCTCAATGGCTTGCTTCAGCATCTCGGTTGTGTCAATTTGCTGCGGCAGGGTCACCCACAGGAACAATCCACCTTGCGGGCGTGTCCAACACACACCTTCGGGCATATGCTCTTCGAGGGCATCGAGCATGGTGTTGCGCCTTTCAAAATAAACCTTGCGTATCACCTTCACATGCTCATCGATGAAACCGTGCTGACCCACTTCGTGGGCAATGATCTGGTTAAATGTCGATGTGTGCAAGTCCGTTCCTTGTTTTGCCAGTGAAAGCTTGCGCATCACTTCCTTGGGAGCAATCACCCACGCAAGGCGCAAACCCGGAGCCAGGATCTTGGAGAAGGTGCTCAAGTAGATCACGTTTCCAGTATAGGTACCGTTTTGCTCGCGCATCCTTGAATCCAGCAGTTCAACCGCCGGGAGATGATCGCCTTCGTAACGCAATTGACCGTAGGGATCATCCTCGATAATGGGAACGCCGTATCGATCCGCTAGCTCGATCAACCTCTGGCGACGTTCCATTGGCAGAGTTGTTCCGGTGGGATTTTGGAAATTCGGCAGCACGTAAATGAATTTGGGGCCGATGCGCAGCGCCTCTTCAAGAAAGTCAGTGCGCATGCCATCCTCATCGGTCGGAACGGTGATGTATTCAGCGCCGTAGGCGTTCCAGGCTTGCAGTGCTCCCAGGTAGGTTGGAGATTCGACGAGAATACGGTCGCCGCGATTGATGAAGATCTTGCCCAGAAGGTCAAGTGCCTGCTGCGAACCGGAGGTAATCAGAATGTTGTCCACATCCACATTAATACCCATCTGCGTGGAATGACGGGCAATCATCTCGCGTAAAGGAACATACCCATCAGTTCCCCCATATTGCAACGCATCAGCACCCTTGTGTTCCAAGACGTAATTACACGCCCGCTTGAACTCTTCGACGGGGAAAATTTCAGCTGCCGGGAAACCTCCACCAAAAGAGATCATATCCGGCTGTTCAGTGACTTTCAGTAGTTCACGAATTGCTGAAGCTTTCATCCTTTGAGTGCGTTGTGCGTAGCGATAGTCCCATGGAGTTTGCATTTTTTCCTCTTTGTTTAGATTTTGTTGATACAGCAACCATCTACAACTTCGGAAAACGACTAACCACAACTGCTGCGGTGGGCAAGGTCACCCGGTCTCCCGTGGAAAGTTCCGCCGGGGCTTTTCCGGGTTGTTTGGGGGAACCTTGATAAACATAGATGGGGGTTCCTTCCTCTGCTGACTTCAGGTCGAGAAGCGCCTGCCCTGTCAACAACCCCTCGCTGTCGATGGCGCAGCTCGTAACCACACCAATCACCTTACCTTTGGCGTCAAGTATCGGATCTCCGTTATGCGCCATGCGCACGCCTTTTTCAGGGAAACGGAACCTGACGACTACATTACTACGTTGGGATTCTTTTTTAATGAAGGACTCTCTACCAATAAACCAGGGCTTGTACGTCTTTACATAAGTGCCAAATCCGGCTTCGGCAACGCCGAGGTTTCGTTCCCCGCCCATTTCGTGACCATACAACGGGAGGCCGGCCTCGGTGCGGAGGGAATCCCTGGCACCCAGACCGCAGGGTTTCAACCCCAGCGGTTCGCCAGCTTTGCTCAGCGCTTCCCAGAGAGCGGCTGCTTTAGCCGGGTGAACGAACAATTCAAAGGCCATTTTCTCGCCCGTGTAGCCGGTTCTGGAAACAACCAGGTCGAAGCCGCCAATTACGGCTTCGCAAAGTTCAGTGCGCTTAAGGGCTTTAATTTGTTTTTGTGTTTTTGCGTCACACCCCAGCGCCAGAAGGATGTCTCTGGATTTGGGTCCCTGGAGGGCAATGTCCACGCGCATGTCATTGCCTTCCTTTGGATCGCGCAGATTGCGCAATTTAACACCTGCGCCAAAGGTCTTCACCCAGGGTTGGGCAGCATCGACCATGACCTTGCCCGACTTTACTGCGTTAAGCCAGGTCCAGTCCTTATCATCGTTGGAGGCGTTGACCACCACCAGGTATTTCTCCTGATCGCGCCGGTACACGAGAAGATCGTCAATCACATTGGCTTCGGGATCGAGGAAGTGAGTGTAGCAGGATTCTCCGACTGCCAGGGCGCTGATGTCATTGCCGCACACGCAATCCAGAAATACCGCAGCGAGCGGACCTTCAGCCTGCAAGACACCCATGTGAGAAACATCGAACAAACCCGCGGCCTGGCGGCAGGCAAGATGCTCTTCGACAACGGAGGTGTACCAAACCGGCATGTCCCAACCGGCGAAGGGGATGATCTTGGCACCCAGTTTTTTATGGGTTTCATATAGAGGGGTTCGTTTGAGTTCGGGAGATTCAGGTTCGTTCCAGGCAAAGGCGGGTAAAGATTCTCCGCTGCCGGCTTTTCTACCGATGAAATACGGTTTTTCGGAGGAGGTCTTTTCTCCGGACGGAATTTCCACAGGTATATCGGCAGATTCCCTGATCAGGATCGGACCGGGAATGCGGCGGGGCAAATCTTCATCGAATGCGATGTATCCGTCCGAAAGGGCGCGCAGGAAGGTGGCTGTCAGTCCGAAATCCTCTGCCTTAAAAGTAAATGTAAAGGTGTTATTTTTTCCACACGCCAGGCTGCCATCGATGGTCTTGATTGGAGTCTTCAACGAGGAAGGCTGAACCTGTCCAACCTTCAACTGTTCAGCATCGGAGCTGAAGCAGTAATTTACAAAATTTCGTATGTGTTCACCCTGGAGATCCAGTGAGACCCACTCGGATTTTTTCTGCGGGGCATCGTCCAAATAGTAGAAATGAGGATAACTGCTCTTCTGATATGGCAGGTCGGCGCCTGCATTTTCGCAGATGGCGCGGACTTTGATCTTGGCATTTTCCAATACTTCAAAATCCACCTTGGCGCGTTGGGCAGGTCCTTTGCGGGTTTCTACTGTATACGGAGTGATCGCCAGCAGGATATCGGCAATTATATCGGCAACTTTTACCATGTCATTTTCCATCAGCCCTCTTTGCGTCATCCAGGGGGTGCCGTACCGGATGCCGGAAGCGTTCAGCGCAGTTTTGTCACCGGGAATGGTGTTGCGGTTGAGGACGATGCCGGCAATATCCAGTATCCTGGCAGCATAATCGCCCGAAAGCGTCGTGCCGTCCGGGCCGACGATGGTCTTGCAATCGATATTGCCGAGGTGTGAATCCGTACCGGAGAATGGAATGCGCAACCCACGTTCCTGCAGTCGGGCGGTAAGCGCAGCGCAATTCTTAATGATTTGCTGCTGTAGTTTCTGGAATTCACCGGTTTTGGCGATTTTGAAGGTGGTTGCGAGGGCGGCAAAAACATGCACGTGCGGACCACCCTGTTCGCCAGGGAAGACGGCCTTGTCGATCTTCTTGGCCAAACCACTGTCGGTGGTAAGGATGCAGGCTCCGCGCGGGCCGCATAAGGTTTTGTGGGTGGTGAAAGTGATCACATGGGCAAATCCGACGGGTGAGGAAATGGCTTTCCCGGCGATGAGACCGGCGATATGGGAAACATCGGCCAGCAAATAGGCACCCACCGAATCCGCGATCGCTCGAAAACGTGCCCAATCCGGGATCCAGGGGTAGGAGGAATACCCGCAGATGATCACTTTCGGCTGTACTTCCTTGGCCAGGGCTTCCAGTTTTTCATAATCGATCTTTTCGGTTTCAGGGTTGACGTTGTAATGCGAAACCTTGTAAAGTTTGCCGGAACGATTTACCGATGAACCGTGGGTGAGGTGACCGCCGTGTAGGAGGTTCATACCCAGGATGGCATCTCCGGGATTGATCAGCGCATGGTAGACCGCGTTGTTGGCCGGGGCTCCCGAAAGCGCCTGGATGTTGACAAAGATCTGGTCGGCGCTGACCTTTTCGGTCGCAAAAACCTCAGCGCAGCGGCGCCGAGCGAGAGATTCAACCACATCGGCGTATTCCACTCCTTTGTAATAGCGGGGGTCGGCATATCTGCGGTAATAGGAGAGGCGGTTGGGGTAGTCCAGGATTTCCGACTCGGTCATCCAGCGGGTGTCCTCATCGGGATATCCTTCAGCGTAAAGGTTCTGAAATACCGAGGAAAGCGATTCCCGAACCGCAGCCGGAGCGGTACTTTCAGAAGGGATGAGGATCAATTTACGGAATTGGCGCTCGGTTTCGAATTGCGTGAGTTGGAATACTTCCGGATCGAGATCAGAAAGCGAACCACGAACGAGATGATCGGTCATTGAAAACTCTCCTCAAGGTGATAATGAACCTGGATTAATAAATAAAAAACCACCTTCAGATGTCTTGTCAAAGTACATCTGTTGGCGGTATTTTTTTGGAGGAAATCAGTCATTCGTTTCTCAGCAACCGGCCCAAATTGAGTTTTTTGTGCTAAATCTGGTTCAGTTTTGATACAGCGCAGACAAGAATATTTTAGCCCTTTGTTGACAAAGGGTCAAGGCATTTTGCGGATTCGGCAATGAACATGAATTTTCTGAGGTCGGGCGCCTAATTATGTGCGTCCAACCAATCGATCATGGTCTGGAGTACTGTATCTTTTTGTGGTTCATTATGCAATTCGTGATAATACCCGTCCCATTCTTTAAAGGTTACAAATTGGGAAGGCGCGCGTTCAGCAAAATTCCTGGTGAGTTCAGGGCTGACCAGTTTGTCGGCTGAGCCTTGCATCAGGAGCATCGGCCAGTGAATCTTGCTGGCATGTTCAATGTTGAAACTGCCGCTATTGAGCAGGTCCAATCCAAGGCGCGCCGTGGTAAATGAATGCACCAGAGAGTCGGACTTGTAGCGCTTACCCACAGATGTGTCGCGGGAAAGGTCGTTGGGATCCAGTCCGTTTTTCATCTGGAAGGTGGGAAATACTGCATACATAATCTTCCCCAGCAGCATTTTCGCCGGCGGAATGGGGACTGTGACGCCCAACGCCGGGCTGGTGGCGATCACGCCCGCAGGATTGGAATCCCGGGTGATGGAATAAAAGATCACAAGAGAGGCGCCCAGACTATGACCATATAGGAATACCGGTAAACCTGGAAAATTCGAGCGAACAATAGCAATCCCCTGAGTAATATCCTCCATCAGGTGGTCAAAGGAAGGTGCATGACCGCGGATTCCCTCTGATTTTCCGTGACCGCGCAAGTCGAAACCGGTGATCGCATATCCCGCCTGGGTAAAGTATTCGGCAACGTGTTGATAACGGCCGGTATGTTCACCGATACCATGTACTAGTAGAACACAGGCTTTAGGTTGGCTGTCCGGTTTCCATTCGACTGCTTGCAACGTTAACTCATCTTGGGTTTTAAAAGAAAAAGCTCTCTGCTGCATCATTTACCTCGTATTCGGAGAGTGTCTTTCAGGATTGTGCGATGTACTTTATAATTTTCCTGCGTAGAGAATAGTCTATCTTAATCCAGGATTTTGCACAACACCAAAAAATGAATGAGGACTTATCATGAACGGCAGTTTACCTGAACAGGATCTATATGAACCGGCGCGTCTTTCCAAGGGTTTGGGCTGCGGAATCATTCTTCTGATCATTTTTCTATCACTCTGGGTGGCCGGATTCTGTGGAGTAAACCTGATCATGCGCTGGTCCATTGAACAGGCCATGTTCGAAAGCGACATGGGAATTACAGATTTGCGATGGAGCACGCAATTGATCTTTTCTGTCCTGCTGCTTCTGCCGCTCATTCCGACATACTTTATCGCGAAAGCCCCGCGCATTAAATTAATGTCGCGCTTGTGGATCATTGGAGTGGGTTTTGCGCTGCTGTCCATCCCTGCCAAGTTCCTTTACCTGACTTCCCAGGTGCAGTCATTCATTTTATTATCGGCTGCTGCATTATTAATGGCATTGATCCTGTTTCTATTCAAAAAACCGGCTGGTGGATCAATGAATGCAAGGGAGAAATCTGGCCTGATGGGAGCAACCGCATTGGTGGGTCTGGCAATTTCCATTCCCTGGCTGTTGTGGGGATCACTTGGATCCCCACTGGATACCATCGTGGTGCTTATTTTGGGGTTCTCTGTCGGCTTGATGGTTGTGAACAGCATATTTCCCTTCTATCTTGAAAAAACACAAACTGTTGACCGGGAGGTCAAATCTGGGGAATTCTTATTTGATGGTTTTGTGATCGCGATCTTTCTGCTGATCGTGGTAACAGGAATATCACAAAATGGTTCAGAGACCATGCTTGTCCTTTGCCTTCCTCCTGCGGGTTGGCTGATCACAGCTTTTACCGCCGCCGCGAAGGACCAAAAGGATCACGGCAAACTCGCTGCGGGGATCATTGTCGGGTTGTTAACCAGCCTCCCGCTCCTCTTTTTTGACATTGATGAGCTATCCCAGATCTTTTCCGGTTCCACCGGCGAGATGATGCAGTGGGCAAGCCAGGCGGCAGTATATGACTTAATTTTTCTGATCATATCTATTCTGGCCGTTGTATTCCTCTTCAAGCATCTTAACAAGCTGCAGTTACCGGGAAAAGTAAATTACCTGGTTGTAGGAATCTCCGTAATTGTCTTCGCCGTGATCTATGTCACTTTGGGGACGCCTGGCTTTTTCGGAGACCAATTGTTTGTCGTGTTTTCTGATCAGGTGGATACGGCAGAATTTACCGGAATCGAACCGTTGGCGCAGCGCAAGGAAGCGCTTTATCAGGCGATGACCGCCCAGGCTGAAAAATCGCAAAGCATCCTGCGGGAAAAACTTCAGCGCTTGGGAATCGAATATACTCCCTATTACCTGGTCAACGGCATGGAGGTCAACGGCGGGTTCTTTTTGCAGCTTTGGCTGCAGAAGCAGCCAGGCGTAGACCGGGTGTTGAACAGCCCGCATTTTCGTCCGCTGCCTGAACCTTTGGCTGTTTCCACCGGGGACGTGACGACACCTCCCGATGGTACACTGTGGAATCTGGAAATGATCAATGTCCCGCAGGTGCATGATGAACTGGGCATCACGGGGCAAGGGATTGTGATTGGACAAACGGATTCCGGTGTGGATGGCAGCCATCCGGAACTTAAAGGATCCTACCGCGGTGCGGACGGCTCAAATGATTTCAACTGGTTGGATCCCTGGAATGGCACAAAACAGCCGATGGATATCGGCGGGCACGGCACGAGTACCCTGGGAATCGAAGTGGGTGCCACGCGCGGAATTGCCCCCGATGCGCAGTGGATTGGGTGCGTCAACCTGGCAAGGAACCTGGGAAATACGGCTCTCTACCTCGATTGCATGCAATTCATGTTCGCACCGTATCCTCAATTGGGCGATGCCTTCCTGGATGGTGAGCCATCACTGGGGGCGATGATCATCAACAATTCCTGGGGATGTCCGCGTGTAGAAGGCTGCGATGCGACCATATTTGAGCCTGCAGTGAAGGTTCTGAAGGCTGCCGGGATTTTCATGTCGGCTGCAGCCGGGAATGCAGGGTACTACGGCTGTTCGACGATCACTGATCCGCCCGCAATATATGCCGATGTTTTTACTGCCGGCTCGGTGGACAAATTGGGATATATTTCTGCTTTTTCAAGCTTGGGACCGGTAACAGTGGATGGCAGCAACCGGAGCAAACCGGATCTGCTTGCTCCGGGCGAACAGATCCTGCTTGCCGCTCCCAATGGAACATACATGTTTGCCAGTGGAACTTCGTTTGCCGCTCCGCATGTCAGTGGGGTGGTGGCGCTGATGTGGTCAGCCAATCCGGACTTGATCGGCGATATCGATGCCACAACCTGCATATTGCTTGAAACCGCAAAACCGTATACCCGAAATGAGCCGGATTGCGGCAGTGCCAGTTATGCATCAGGTGCCGGTATTTTGGATGCGTATGCGGCAGTTAATGCTGCTCTCGCGGTAAAATGATAATGGAAAGGGATGAATCGAAAATTGATCTTCAGGGTTAATACGTTGTGAAAAAAGATCGCATTCCGGTAAATGTAGAGATCACTGATGATAACGCCGTTATGCTTGCCAGTCAGGGCAATGCGGAAGCTTTCAGTTATCTCTATGAACAAAATGTTAGCCGAATCTATAATTACATCTTTTACCGGATCGGTTCTGCACAGGACGCTGAAGACCTGACCTCACGGGTTTTTCACAGGGCGTTCGGGCACATTAATAGTTATATCGAAAAGGGAGTGCCGTTCTCCGCGTGGTTGTATCGCATCGCACACAACCTGATCGCCAACTGGCACCGGGATAATTTCAGGCGCCGGGAGGTATCGCTGGAAGACCAGTTGGACCTTCCACAGCACGGAGATCTCCCGGAACGGATGGTCGAGAAGAACCAGGAGACGGAAATGCTACTCAAAGCGATCCGGAAGCTCTCACCAGAAAGGCAGCAATTGATCCTGTTAAAATACCTGGAAGATCTTTCGAATGCCGAGATCGCCATCATCATGCGCCGAACGGAAGGTGCAATCAAGAGTTTGTATCATCGTTCTCTGATGGCGCTGCGGGAAGAATTGAAAATGATCGAGGGTCGTGAGTTATCAGTAGAGGAAGAAAGCATGGGGAAGCAGAAATGACACATGGATTGGAACAAATGGGTAATGGCAACACCTGGGGGTTGGAGAATAAACTGGCGCACTTATTGAAGCCGGTCACTCCAAACCCGGTATTCGTGGAGAGTTTGAAGTTAAAACTTTCCCGCACTCCGGCAGTGATCCTGGAATCGGGAAAGAAGAATGTCGCACTGATTGCTGTGGGTGCGGGGTTGTTTGCCGGTGCGTTGGCTTATTGGCTTTACCGCAAGTTCTCGAAATAATCGCGAACCTGAAAATTTTTTCTTTAGCTCAATTTTTCCTTCAGTTGATAGGAAGATGGTTCCACCAAGATCGTTCCATCCGGAAAAACAATGGTTGGCACGCTTCGATATCCGTTGGCTACGCTTTTTACAAACTCGGCGGCAGTCTCGTCTTTGTCGATGTCTATCCATTCGTATGGAATATTTTCTTCATCCAATAAAGCTCGAGCCCTGCGTGTGGCTCCGCACCACGTGGTGCCGTAGAGGACAATTTTCTTCTCATTTTTATCCATTGCTTTTTACTCCGCCTTGACGTAATAATCGGATGACGTTTTTTGCATCCGCAACCAGGTCGATCCCACCGGGCAAATCATGGTTGGCATCCACTCGCATGGAAAGGTGATCGAGCCATAGATAAATTATGGTTGGCAGGTAATCTCGAAGTGGTGGATCGGATAAAAGCTCAAAATTATTCAAGTCTGGGCGATCCTGACCAATCTGGTTGATAAACCAGCGTACAGCCAGACCTGCAGCCCGGCGTGCGCATACCCTGGCCATTCCCTCATTGCCAGCCTCGCGGGATCTCTCGGCTGTATTTAATTCTACATCGATCTTTTCATCGATATCCACCCCTCAATTCTACGTTACTTTCGTAAATTATACGCGTTGAAAAGTTCTTTATGCTAAAATCGTTTCTATGTCACTCAAAATCGTATTCATGGGTTCGTCTGATTTTTCCGTCAAGATACTGGAAGCTTTGGCTGGAAAATATTCACTCTGCGGGGTGCTCACCCAACCGGATAAACCTGCTGGAAGAGGTAAAACCTTGACTCCTCCGCCGGTCAAGGTTTTGGCTGAAAAATTAGTGATTCCTGTGCTTCAACCTGTAAAACTAAAGGAGCCTGAATCCTTTGAACAGTTGGCCAATCTACACCCGGATTTGATCGTGGTCGCGGCATATGGGCAAATTTTACGCAAGAACGTGCTCGAACTACCCGGGTACGGCTGCATTAATGTGCATGCTTCTCTGCTGCCGCGGTGGAGGGGGGCATCGCCGATCCAGGCTTCCATTCTGCATGGGGATACCGTCACAGGGGTGTCGATCATGAAAATGGACGCGGGAATTGACACCGGCCCGCTTCTGACTAAAAAAGCGGTGGAGATCGCAGCGGATGAAACCTCCCGATCGCTTTCGCAGAAACTGGCAGAGGTCGGCGGGCAACTGCTCATTGACACCCTTCCGCTTTACCTGGATGGTTCCCTGCAGCCTGTTCCGCAGGATGAAGAAGGTGCCACCTATGTCTCGATGATCAATAAAGAAGATGGCTTGCTTGATTTCAATTACTCTGCTGAACGCCTGGAACGCAAGGTGCGTGCCTATATTGACTGGCCAGGAGCCTATATGGATTGGGATGGTCAGATACTTAAAATCCGCAAAGCCAGGGTGCTGCCGTCCACCGGTGGTGAACCAGGACGGCGTGGAAAACGTGATGGTTATCCCAGTGTAGAGACTATCGATGGAAAACTGATCCTCCTTGAGGTTCAACCGGCAGGGAAAAAGTGGATGGATGGGAAAGACTTTTTACGCGGTGCAAGGAACTGGCTGCATGAAGAAGCCGAATAAAAAAAACAGATGACCAGGATTGGAAGGCAGGCATATGTCCGTCCCTGAATGGATTCAAGACAGCATTTTTTACCAGATTTTTCCCGACCGCTTCGAGAACGGCGACCCCGGCAACGATCCTCCAAATGTACAACCCTGGGGATCGATGCCCACCGAATTAGGGTTCCAGGGCGGCGACTTGCGCGGGATCATCGAGAGGTTATATTACCTTTTGGATCTTGGCGTGAATGCTCTTTATATCAACCCGATCTTCCTCTCTCCTTCGAATCATCGTTACAATGCCACCGATTATTTCCGTATTGACCCAAAATTGGGACGGATCGCGGATTTTCGCACATTGCTGGATGTCGCCCACCGCAACCAGATGCACGTCATCCTTGACGGCGTATTCAACCACTGTGGGCGCGGTTTCTTCGCATTTGCCGACCTGCTCGAAAACCAATCCGCTTCGCCGTACCAGGACTGGTTCCATGTCAAGCGGTTTCCGATCGATGCATATTCGCCGGGTGATGCCACCACCTATGTTGGCTGGTGGAAGTTCAAAAGCCTGCCCAAGTTCAACACGGATAACCCCATGGTGCGCAATTACCTGATGATGGTCGCCCGTTATTGGACCGAACAGAATATCGACGGCTGGCGGCTCGATGTGCCGAACGAGATTGATGATGATGATTTTTGGGCTGAATTTCGAAAAATTGTTAAAAACATCAATCATGAAGCTTACATCCTGGGCGAGATCTGGGACGGCAACAAACACTGGGTGGGTGATTCTCACTTTGATGGCTTGATGAATTATCCAGTTCGAACTTTAATTCTCGATCTTCTCAACGGAAAGATTACGGCCGAGTTTTTTGTCAGCCATCTCAATCAGCATATTCATCAGTATCCTGTTGAGAACGCGAATGCCATGTATAACATGCTGAGCAGCCACGATACTGAGCGCGCGTTGACAATGGTTGGAGGAAGTTTTCAAAAGACCAAGCTGGCATACCTGATACTTTTTACCCTGCCCGGTGCGCCAGCCATTTTCTACGGAGACGAAATCGGGCTTACCGGTGGGAAGGATCCGGATTGCCGGAAGACTTTTCCATGGGATGAGAGCAAATGGAATAATGATTTACGCCTGTTTATCAAAGACCTGATTCGGATCCGAAAGGATGAACCTTCGTTACGCCGTGGGAATATTAATTTCGCTCAAACACATATTGCCGATGGTTGGATTACCTGGAGCAGACAATATGAAAACCGGGAATGTTTGATCGTCATCAATCCTTCACCTACTGCAAAGCAGGCAGCGATTGCAGTAAACTGCAATGGAATTTATCGTAATGCGCTTGGTTTGGAAGAATTCAGTGCCGAAAACCAGTCAATGACCGTCGAACTCAAACCCTGGTCAGGGATGATCCTGCGTCTGAAATAGTAATTGGAACGAATAACAAGTTCATTCCTGTTGGTTTCCTGGGGATGGACTTTTCAGGTACTCACTTGGTATTTTTTGCTTTATCGTCGGGTTCGGTAAACCGGCGCTGCCATTCATATAGAATATTCAATGCTTCGATGGGTGGGATCGAGTTCATATCGAGTTTCTTCAACTCTTCCAGCAGGGGATTGGTTTCAGGGAAGAGTACCATCTGCTGTGAATGGGCTGGCTCGACTTTGATTGCGCTACCGGAAGTGGATTCCAATTGGTGAAGAATTTCACTGGCGCGCGAGATCACTGGGCGGGGGATTCCTGCAAGCTGTGCCACATGAATACCGTAAGACCGGTCGGCTCCGCCGGGTACGATCTTATGCAGGAAAATGACCTGGGTCCCGTTTTCTGTGACTGCCACGTTGTAGTTGCGGATTCCGGGAAGCATCTCGCTCAATTGAGTCAATTCATGAAAGTGGGTGGCAAAAAAGGTACGCGAGCGCAAGCGGGGATGGTTGTGAATGTATTCAATGACAGACCAGGCAATGGACAATCCATCGTATGTGGATGTACCGCGTCCGATTTCATCGAGGATGAGGAGGCTGCGAGGTGTGGCATGATTCAAGATATTGGCGGCTTCGATCATTTCCACCATGAATGTGGACTGCCCGGCGTGGATTTCATCCTGGGCGCCGATGCGGGTAAAAATGCGGTCGACTATCCCGATGCGGGCCCTGGCAGCCGGGACATAGGATCCGATCTGCGCCATGAGCACGATCAACGCGATCTGGCGTAGGAAGGTGGATTTGCCGCTCATGTTGGGTCCGGTAATCACGCGGATGATCTCCCCATCTTCGAGGATGGTGTCGTTCGGGACAAAACGGTCGCCTCTGAGAGTCGTTTCCACCACGGGGTGACGCCCATCCACGACCTCGATCACTGGTTCATCAACCAGTTCGGGTTTGACATATCCGTGTACCGCGGCCACCTCGGCCAGGCTGGCATAAACATCCAGCTCGCCGATGGTGCGCGACGTTTGTATCAACTGCGCTACCTGGGGCAGGATTAGGCTGCAAATTTCTTTGAACAAGCGGTTTTCAATTTCCCTGATGCGTTCTTCCGCGTTCAAGACCAGCGACTCGTATTCCTTCATCTCAGGGGTGATGTAGCGTTCAGCATTGACCAGGGTTTGTTTGCGGATATATTCCGGCGGAACCTGCTGCGTGTTGCTGTGGGTAACTTCGAGGAAATAGCCGAAAACCTTGTTATAACCCACCTTTAGGTTCTTGATGCCTGTGCGGGCGCGTTCGACGCTCTCCAGGTTGGAAATCCATTCGCGGGCGTGCCGCGACATTTCAATCACGTTATCAAGTTCTTCGGAATAACCGATTCTGATGACCCCGGTGTTTTGAAGAGTGGAAGGTGGTTCGTCTGCGATCGACTCTTCCAGCAGCTGGCAGACATCCTGGCATAGTGGGAACTCATCCAGGTATGCTGAAAGATTAAGCGATTCATCGGACAATGTCGATCGGATTTCAGGAAGAAGCTTCAGGATTGAGCGGATCCCTACAAGATCTCTGGGTTGTGCCGAGTTATTGGTGATTTTGTTGGATAGTCTTTCCAGGTCCCCAATTAAATGCAGATGTTCACGGAAATCCGCCCGCACCAGCGCATTCTGATGAAAGGTATCCACAATTTGCTGGCGGCGTTGGATTTTTTCAACGTTCAGCAGCGGTTTGCTGACCCAATTGCGCATGGTGCGCTGTCCCATCGGGGTGACTGTCAGGTCCAGGATCGACAGCAGCGAACCCTGCTTTTCAGCATGGCGGATCGTTTCGGTCAGCTCGAGGTTGCGGCGCGTGGAGGAATCCAGCATCATAAACTCGCTGGTGCTGTAGGTGTAGATGCCCTTGAGCAATGAGATGGCAGCTGGCTGGGTCTGCTCAAGGTACTGCACAACGACCCCGGCGGTCTGAACGGCGAGGGACATGTTTTCCAGCCCGTATCCATCGAGGGTGGAAACTTCCATTCTTCTGAGGAGGATCTCTCGGCAGCGACCGGTCTCAAAACGCCAGTCGGGCAGGGGGGTGAGGTGTCCGTATGAAGTTCCGTTGAGTTTCAATGACTCCGGAAGCAGGATCTCCACCGGATTCAGGCGCACCAACTCGGACCTGAGGTCGGTTAGCGGATCCTGTGATTCAATCTCGGTAACGGCGAACTCACCCGTGGAAATATCGGCATAAGCCACGCTGAATTTCGAATCTTCCACCGTGACTGCGGCGAGATAATTATTTTCCCCGGTTTTCAGAAGCCCAGATTCGATCAGGGTTCCCGGTGTTACCACCCTGACCACCTCACGTGGAAAGAGTCCTTTGGAGGGTTGGTCGCCGACCTGTTCGCAGATCGCGACATGGTACCCCTTTTCGATCAACCGCGAAAGATAGTTTTCCACGGCATGATAGGGTATGCCCGCCATGGGAATGCGCTGACCCTTGGCAACCCCACGCGAAGTAAGCACGATATCCAACTCACGGGACGTGATATGGGCATCGTCGTCGAAGGTCTCATAGAAATCACCCAGTCGAAAAAAAACAATGGCGTCGGGATATTGTTTCTTGATATTGAGATATTGCTGCCGAATCGGGGTTACATCATCAGACATGGCTTTTCCGGATGAGTGAAGGATCAGGTTCAGCTTGCGGCTGAACCTTATCGAAATGAGTATATTGAGTTGTTAAATCTTCTGACCGCATTCTGCGCAGAACTTGGAATTCGGCAGTAATTTTGCGCCGCATTTGGGGCATTGATCCTTGGGTTTGAGTGAATAGCCGCATTCGGGGCAGAATTTTGCATTGGCAGCCAACGGTTTTTCGCAATTCGGGCAGGTGGCGGTGATGCCTTCCCGCCAGTATTCGGTACCCAGTTTCTTGTCTTCTTCCGCCATTGCCGCATGCGCCCAGATCTCCTCAACCGAACGCGAAGCCTGCGCGGCTGCCATCTCAACTCCGAGATCTGGAGCGCAGCTTTTACATAATCCTTTTTTGACGTTCCAGCATTTTTCACGACAAACCCACTGCTGGCAGCGCGGACATTGGATGAAAAATGGCCTGATCTCCCGGGTGGCTTCGATAAATTGATCATCGTGAGCTTTTTCCCAGGCTGCGTCATGCACCCGATCACCGATATTTGCTGCAGTCCCCAAAAAACCACCAAATATGCTGCTGGCGGCGTTTAACGCACCACTGACCTTGCCCGTGATAGATGGTTTGAATTTGGTGCGATACCCGGAATTACAGCGGTCACAAATAAATTCGAACTGGAAACCCTGTTCAGTGGAAAGATCGTTATAGTTGCGTGCAAATTCCAAATGCTCAACCATTTTTCCTCCGCGTAGTTTTTAAAATACCAAGTCCATGTAGGATTATATCTTATATATTTTATACTCAATTCGAAACAGCACAATTTGGGTATAATATTCCCTACCCCGATAGGAGTGATCAACGATGAACTCAACACGAGCGGCAGATGCGGATTTTTTTAATGACATAGAGATGGGGGTCGGCACATGGGCCTGGGGTGACCGGCTGTTTTGGGGATATGGAGACGGTTATACCGAGGAACAGGTAGAAGAAGCATTTATCCAAGCCATCAACAACCGTATGACTTTTTTTGATACGGCTGAAGTATATGGACAGGGAAAATCGGAAGTCATTTTAGGCCGGCTGCTAAAATTGACAGATCAACCTGTGAAGGTTGCAGATAAGATCATGCCGTATCCTTGGAGGATTTTCAAGAGGTCTTTCAGGAACACCTTAAAGGAAAGTTTACGGCGTTTAGATTTGGAAAAGCTGGATTTATATCAGATGCATTATCCGGGAATCATGATCTCGGTGACAAGATGGATGAACCAGATGGCGGATGTCCTGGAGGAAGGTTTAATCTCCGCGATCGGTGTATCGAATTTTAACCTCGATCAAACCATCACCGCTCATGAGACATTAAAAAAGAGGGGTTTTAAGCTCACCTCGAACCAGGTGGAATACAATTTACTGGAACGCAGGATCGAAAGCAGCGGGTTAATGGAATATTGCGGTCGCGAAGGGATCAAAATAATTGCGTATAGCCCGTTAGCCATGGGTGTATTGACGGGGAAATATACTCCGGGAAACCCTCCCAGGGGAGTGAGAGCCAGCCGGTACCCCAATTCACTCTTGGAGCGCATTCAGCCTTTGCTGAGAACCATGACCCGTATTGGCAATGAGCGAGATGGAAAGACAGCCGGTCAGGTGGCTTTAAACTGGATAATGCGAAAAAATGCCCTTCCAATTCCTGGCGCAAAGAATGTGACCCAGATGGAGCAAAACCTGGGAGCGCTGGGATGGAAACTGGATGACGATGCGATGGCTTTGCTGGATGAAATCAGCAGTCAAGTAATGCCGGGATCAGAAACCAGCCGTTCATAAAACATATTGGAATAAAGGATATATTATCGATGGAAAAAAACAATCAACAAAAATACCTTCCTTTTCATGCCGTAAATGAATTTATGCGCGATGATTACCGGTTAACCATTCTTCAAGAAGTTCTTAACGATCAATCAAATGTTAAGGTGGAGGTGCGCAGTCGAATCGGGCGCATGATCTCCAAAGGCGTTCAAATCCCTGGATTTCGCAATAGCAACCAGGCGCCGGTGGCGATCAAGGTCAAGCACAGCGCTTCCCTTTTCGAGCGCTCGCCTGAATTCGCTGCTTCAGTGATGGAAGCCTGGAGCGATCTTCATGCAGAACTGAAGCAGGACATGGGGGAATTATTGCGGAGCCGGGGCTGGAATATTCCTGCGCTGGAAGCCGATCACAGCCAGTTGCCCGGTTTTCAAATCGATTGGAACAAAGCGGAGACTTTTGAGATTCTGATCGATGAATTAAAAAAGAAAAATCCTGCTTCA
>DAOUGM010000052.1:0-7584 GCA_034428895.1 Anaerolineaceae bacterium | reverse complement strand
CACAACCATTATTACGCCCGCGCTGAAGTGGACGGCGTCACCCACATCACCACCGGCGGCGGAGGCGCTCCGCTCTACGATCCCGAACGCGGCTGGCCGAAAGTTGAGAGCAAGATCAAAGCCTTCCATTACATCAAGTTCACCATCCAGGGAGACACCCTCGGCGCACAGGTACTTGCGCCCAAAGGTGAATTACTTGAAGAATTTTTTCTAGAAATAAAGGAGCCACGATGAACGAAACTCTTTCCATCATCCACAACCGCCGCTCGATCCGCAATTATGGGCAAACCCCGCTTACGCGCGAGGAGAAGGACGCCATCCTCGATGCCGCCATGCGCGCGCCCACTGCCGGAAACATGATGCTGTACTCGATCATGGAGGTGGAAGACCAGGGATTGAAGGACCGCCTGGCAGTCAGCTGCGACAATCAGCCCTTCATCGCCAAAGCCCCTTACGTGCTGCTGTTCCTCGCGGACTATCAGCGCTGGGTGGATTTATTCCAGTACAGCGATGCCGAGAAAAAGTGCATTGAAAAAGGTGCCACACCCCGCCTGCCCCAGGAGGGCGATCTGCTGCTGGCATGCTGCGACGCGCTGATCGCTGCCCAGACGGCCGTCATTGCCGCGGAATCCATGGGGATCGGCTCATGTTACATCGGCGACATCCTGGAAAACCAGGAAATCCACCAGAAGATGTTCAACCTGCCGCGTTTCACCCTTCCCATCGCCCTGCTTTGTTTTGGGCGGCCGGCTTTTGTGCGCGAGGAATCCCGCCCCACGCGGCGCTTTGACCGAAAATTCGTCGTCCACCGCGACAGTTATCGAAAGATGCAGGATGCGGATTTTTTAGAGATGTTGAAACCCACCGTTGAACATCAATTCCCCGATTTGCCACTTGAAGAGGGCACCAAGACCTTTGCGCAGAACATGTACTTCCGCAAATTTGTGTCCGATTTTTCTGTTGAGATGTCGCGATCGGTCAATCAATGGATCGAACGCTGGAGCGGGAAGGACTAATTACATCGATCGTTCAGGAGGTTGAAATGACCATTCCAGGCAGCCGCTTCAGCGGGACAGCGGAGGTGTTGATCGATCATGGAAAATGCACGGTATGCGGTGCATGCGTCGATGTTTGTTCCGGTTACCCGATATATATTGAAAACGATCAACTGAAAGTGGATCAAACCCGCGGCTTCGGCTGCATCGCCTGCGGAGCGTGCGCTGCAGTTTGCCCCAGGGACGCCATCCGAATTTCGGGCAGAGACCTTTCCCCTACGGACGTTTTTCGCATTCCGCCCGCACCAAAGCGCGCGGATTTTGATCACCTGAACAATCTGCTGCTCTCACGGCGCAGCACACGTTGTTTCAAACCGCAAGAAGTGGATGAGGAATCCATTCAAAAGATCATCGATGCGGCTTCCACCGCCCCCATGGGCATTCCTCCGGCAGAGGTCGGTGTGTGCATATTTCGTTCGCACCAGGCAGTGCAGGAATTGCGAAGGGCTTTGACCGATGAGATGGTCAAGTGGCGCTGGATGTTTTCTCCAATATCGATTGCCCTGATGCGCCCGTTCATCGGTAAAGAAAATGCTTCCGCGTTTCAGGACTTCATTGCCCCAGCCATTGAAATATATTCCTCCAGCCAACCGGACGGGAGGGATTGGTTCTTTTACGATGCTCCCCTGGCGATATATTTTTATGGAACGGTTTTCAGCGACCCGGCTGATCCGGTGATCGCCGCCACGTATGCCATGCTGGCAGGCGAAGCGCTGGGATTGGGAAGCTGCATGCTGGGCTTTCCCGGCTACGTCTTTCAGTACAGCGGAAAAATACGGAAGAAATACCGCCTGCCGCAGAAGATCCAACCGGGGTTGATGGTGATCTTCGGTACCCCCAAATATCAAAACCGCAACGCGATCCGGCGCCGCTTGCGCGAGGTGACCGTGTTTTCATAATTCAACACGGCTTGCAGGATCACCCGAAATGGGTATAATACCGTTCTGCAGGTGAAAAATGAGTGAAGAAACCACCCCCTTGATCGAATACCCCGTCAACTTTCCCCTCAGGGTGATCGGGCTCGACGAAACCGATTTCGAGGAATTTGTTACCGAAATCGTGCGGCGTCACGTTCCGGAATTATTGGAAGAAAATATTCTCAGCCATCCCTCCTCGGGCAACAAATATCGCTCGGTTTCGTTTCAATTCATCGCCGAAAGCCGCGAGCAGGTGGACGGTTTATATGCGGAATTGAGCGGTCACCAGCGCGTGCTGATGATCCTTTAGGTCAATCCCCCGTTTTTTTAATTTCATGTCCCCCGAATTGATTGCGCATGGCAGCGACCAGTTTGTCGGAGTACGGCGCTTGCTGGCGTGAACGAATACGGCGCTGCAGTGCAGCCGTGATCACCGGAGCTGCCACGTTGAGATCGATGGCTTCGAACACCGTCCAACGACCTTCACCGGAATCTGCCACATAGGCTTCGATATCCTCCAGTGTTGGATCTGCCGCCGTGACATGCTCGATCAGGTCCAATAGCCACGAACGCACCACGCTGCCGTGCTGCCAAATTTGCGTGACTTGATGCAGGTCGAGATCAAATTCCTTTTTCGCCTTGAGGATCTCAAACCCTTCTCCCAATGCCTGCATCATCCCATATTCGATGCCGTTATGCACCATCTTGGTAAAGTGACCGGCACCATGCGGGCCGACATGCCCCCAACCCTGATGAACTGCCGGCGCCAGGGACTCAAAGATCGGGCGCAGAAACTCGACCGTCTCCTGCTCACCGCCAATCATCAGGCTGTAGCCTTCCTCCAACCCCCAAATCCCTCCGCTGGTGCCCACATCAAGAAAGCGCAGTTCAAGCTCGGAGAGCAGCTTGGCACGGCGCATGGAATCCTTGTAATTGGAGTTGCCCCCATCGATGATGATGTCGCCTTTATCGAGCAGAGGGATCAGCGACTGAATCACAACCTCGGTGACATTTCCGGCAGGAACCATCAACCACACTGCCCGCGGAGGGGTCAAGCGCGCAACCAGTTCCTTAACACTCGCCGCGCCGGTTATCCCCAGCTGCTCCGCTTCGGCAACGGTCTTCTCACTGGTTGCAGTTCCAACCACTCTGTGTCCTCCGCGCACCAGGCGCAGCGCCATATTCATTCCCATCCTGCCCAAACCAACCATACCCATTTCCATCGCACCCTCCATCAGATATTCCTATAAATAATTATAGCCCCTGAAAAATAGATTTTCAGGGGTTCTCCGGAGCGTTTGGATCATTGAGCAGCCGGGGTGGTTGACTTGGTCTTTTTCCCAAAGGTAAGCTTGTTTTCCGCGCCGCGCAGGATGCGTTTAATATTCTCGCTATGGCGTCCAACAGCGAAGACAGCCACACAGATCGCCAGCACCACCAGCGTGACCGGTTGCTTCGAGACCAAAGTGTAAACCATCATCGATAGGACAAAGACCAGCGAACCGACCGATACCATGCGGGTGACCAGAACCACAAGCACAAAGATCAAAATTGCGCCCAGGGTAGGCAACGGAAACAGGCTGAGGAAGATACCGGTGGTTGAGGCAATGCCCTTTCCACCACGGAAGTTGAGGAGAGCAGGGAAATCATGCCCGAGTATGACGCCGATGGAAGCCGCCGCCAAACCGGCGTATCCAGCCAAGTGAAAACCGATCGAGGAAGAGGCCAAGCCCTTCAGCATGTCGAGGATGAAAACCAGCGCGCCGTAGCGCCACCCGACCAGGCGCAGGACGTTGGTGGCACCTGCATTTCCACTTCCGCGTTCGCGGATGTCGAAGTTGCCGACCAGCCGTCCAACAAGGTATGCCGGAGAGAAGTTTCCGATGGCGTACCCCATCAAGAGAATTACCGTTAATTGGAGTAGATTCATAATGTACACTAACACCGATCCCAGGGGAAAAGTTACGCATCAATGATCATCTTGTTGTAATAATTTCCTCCCCATTTCTTGAAGGTTATTTTTATAGATCAAAAAAATTTTTAGAGAATTCAGTCTTTGAAATTTGAAAAATAAATGTGATAATTTATCAGGAAGGAGTGAAAATGGCGGATTCCACCTCGATCATCATATTTGGAGCGTCCGGAGATCTCGCACATCGCAAACTGATCCCCGCGCTGTACAACCTTTACCTGAAAAAACGGCTGTCCGGCGAGTTCAGGATCTTTGGCACCGCCGGCAGACCCTGGACGGACGATGACTTGCGCCAGGCCTCCAGAGAGGGGCTGAATAGTGTTTCAGGGATGCCACCTGACGATGCACAATGGAAATCCTTTGCCCAGCGCATGACCTATTTTTCAGGCAACGCCTCCCTGCCACAAACCTACCCCGACATCGAATCCAGGCTAGCCACCCTTGAAGGTGGGCCAGCCAACCGCCTGTATTACCTGGCAACCCCGCCGGAATATTTTCTTGAAATAATTAATGGGCTGGCTCAAAATGGGATGCTGAATGAGAACGACGGCTGGCGCAGGGTGGTAATCGAAAAACCTTTTGGTTCCGACCTCGCAAGCGCCCGTTTACTTAACCAGAGCATCCATTCAGTACTCAAGGAAAACCAGGTCTACCGCATCGATCATTACCTGGGTAAGGAAACCGTTCAAAACATCCTGGTGGCGCGGTTTGCCAATACGATCTTCGAACCCATATGGAACCGCAATTATATCGATAACGTGCAGATCACCGTTGCAGAAACCGTGGGTGTAGGTTCGCGCGCCCGTTATTACGACAAAGCCGGAGTCATCCGCGACATGTTCCAGAATCACCTGATCCAGCTTCTGACCCTGGTGGCGATGGAACCCACCAGTTCATACAACCCGGAGGCCATGCGCGACGAAAAGGTCAAAGTGATCCGCGCCATTCGCCCGATAAAGGCCGAAGAGGTCGGGGAACATTCGGTGGTCGGTCAATACCGAGGATATTTAAGTGAGCCGAATGTAACCCCATCTTCCCGCACGGCAACTTTTGCCACCATCCGCTTTTTTATCGATAACTGGCGGTGGCAGGGTGTGCCTTTCTATTTACGGTCAGGGAAGAAATTGGCGGATAAAGTGAGCGAGATCATCATCCAGTTCAAAAAACCGCCACACATGATCTTTCCGCAATCCAAAACCGACCTTCAAGGATCTTCCAACCTGCTGGCTATGTGCCTGCAGCCGGACGAAGGCATACATCTGCGCTTCGAAACCAAGGTGCCCGACACCATAGCAGAAACCCGTTCGGTGAATATGGATTACCACTACAGCGATGTGTTCGATTCCAGCATGATCCCTGAAGCCTACGAACGCCTGCTGCTGGATGTGATCACCGGCGATCCTTCACTCTTCACGCGTGCCGACCAGGCTGAGCTTTCATGGGCGTTATTCGATCCCATCATCGCCGGCTGGGAATCGCCTTCCTCCCATCCCCCCAACTTTTACGAACCGGGAAGCTGGGGACCCGCGGAATGCGAAGCTTTTCTGGGCAGCGAAGGACGCCAGTGGCTGCAGATCTGCGGAGAGCACTGTGCGGAGCGCAATTCGCCGGCGGTGGATGAAAAAACCTGATAAATTACCGATCAACCAATCCCCCTGTTCATTTGATCGGGGGATTGATTGTTTTACGAACGAAATTCGATCCGGTTGGCCGGTATATCCGCGATCGGCGTGTGGCTGCGGATATATTTCTCCACCACCTGAGGAAGGATGGTGGGGACTTCAAATTCGACCTCATCATCCGGTATGGGTAAATAATCCAACTGCTCAGAAATCTCCAGGTCCGAGGTCACGATCGTGAAGCAATCGGTGGGATCGATCTTTTTATCGCGAATATAGATTTCCATATCGTTCAAGTCATTCGAATTTACCACCACGCGCATCCCGGCCACATGCGGCATGCAAGCCTTGTGCCCGCGCCAGGGTTTTCGGGTTTGAAGCATGTGTTCGGGTTTCATTCCTTCGCGCAGAAAAGTTTTGATCTGTTCTCCATTAATTTTCACCCTGGCCGGGTTGCCGGTGGAACGGTTGGCGGCATATACTCCCCCTTTGGTAATCACTCCTGCTTCGAGCCCGGACTCCCAATGCACTGCCAATATCATCGAGGCATCAGCATCTGGGAAATAATCCAAAAGCGCGTCCGCCAACAGATTTCCGGCACTGCATTGGTTGGTCACCGATAGTGTGACCGGCACCCGGATCTCTCCGATCTCCTCCTGCAGTAATTTTTGTGCCAAGGTTTTCTGGGCCTCGATTTCCTTTAAAACACGCTCGTCCTCGCGGATGGATTCATCTACGGGGATGAGCGCATGGTTGTAATTCACGATCCTTCCCGAACGGTCGTTCAATTGGAGATCGAGCCTGCCCAACACTTGACCGTATTCGCCAGCCTGCACAATGAGGGTATCCTTCACCCTCATTGGCGGTGAAACACGGTCATGCGTATGGCCACCGATGATCACATGAATGCCGGAAATCGTTTCCGCCAAATTCCGATCCATATTCAATCCCATATGAGAGAGCAAAATGATCAGCGAGACTCCAGATGACTGGAGTTCATCGATCATGGGCGGAATGATCTCTCCCACGGGCAGCATTTTTGCATTGTAGATGCGATATACATCCGGCATGAAGGCGGTCATACCGATTACACCGATTTTCACATCTCCCACATCGTGGAACGCATAAGGTGCCATGCCTGCCGGCCGCGTGCCGTCATTCCAGACCAGGTTAGCACAAAGGATCGGCTTGCCAAAATTTTCAGCCATATTGACCAATGACTGCGGGCCGTACCGGATGGGATTGGCGTTCCCCAAGGCGGTCTGATCGCAACCGGCGGCACTGATGACAGCATCCATGGCTGCGCCAAAGCTGAGGGCACTTTCGAGCAGCACGGTATCTTCACAGTCGCCCGCGTCAAAATACAAGCACGTGCCGCCGGATCGAGAGACTTCGCCGCGTACCTGGCGTACCAGTGTGCCGATGCGAGCCACCTGTCCCTGGCGACCGTGCAGATCGTTGGTATGTAGGAGCGTTAACGTATGCACAGGTTGTTTTCGTAAAGGTTATTTATTGATGCCGCATATGTTGAGAAATTCGGAACGCATCGCCGGCTCTTCAGAATAAACACCGCGGAAAACTGTCGTCCGGGTGGCGGGAGAGATCTCGCGCACACCGCGCATTTCCACGCACATGTGCTTGGCGCGTAAAAAGACAGCCACACCAAACGGGTCCATCAAGGCTTCCAACGTATCTGCAATCTGGTAGCCGATGCGCTCCTGGACCGCAAAACGTTTGGTGTAGAGGCGCACAATGCGGGTGAGCTTGGAAATCCCCAGGATGCGCTCATTGGCCACGTATCCCACGTATGCCTCACCATAGAAAGGAAGCACATGGTGTTCACAGAGCGCATGAAAATAGATCGGACCTTCGATCACCTGGCTCAATCTACAATCCGGCTCGCTGCGGCATTCCTTGGGAAAAGCCTTGATCAGCTTGGGGTCGCCCTCGTATCCGCTGGTGGATTCAAGGAGGGCTTCCAGATAACGGCGCGGGGTTTCGTGGGTGGAGGGAGTGTCGAG
>DAOUGM010000051.1:0-1740 GCA_034428895.1 Anaerolineaceae bacterium | reverse complement strand
TACTCCGCAGCCCGGCGAAAGACAGTAGCGCCATTCTGTTCATCTGTATCCATGTTCATGCGATCATATCCATCATCCAGCTAAAATGACAAAGAGAGCGATTATATAACCATAATAATGAACAGTCAATTGAATAATTTACATCATAACATCATTTTCAATGCCAGGCGCAGGAATTCACTTGAAATTCACAGGTTATGGAAAGATGGCTTGCCGCCCCAATTTCCTCTCGCAATCTTGCCCAATTGAATGTCAGTTTTTCGGTTTGAACTCCATTCTGGGCTGCATGGTAAAAATCCTACAATTTTTCCTATATTAATAAATTCTCTTCTTGAAACCCGGGTTTTTTGGCCGTCGATTGATTAATTCTGAGTAGATTCAATAATCTCAGCCTGCATTATGCCGCCCTCGAACGACTGAATCCTGACCTGGTCAATGGTGTTGGTGCGCTGTTTTTCACCCATCGCCTGTACCTGGAGGTAATTGTCAGTCAATCCGTGCAGCAGATGTGTCCCGCTGCCGGTCTCCTGAACCGTCTCCCACAATACCTCCACTTCGGCTCCCACAAAACCTGAATAAAATCGATTTTCACTCGCGGTCAAAGCGGCTCTCATTTTTCGGCTGCGCTCTGCCGCCAGATTTCCATGGATCCTGCCTGGAAGTTTCGCTGCGGCAGTTCCTTCACGCGGAGAATATTTAAATACATGCCCGCCTGAAAACCCGATGGTATTTATCAAAGCCAGGCTCTCTTCGAATTCAGCTTCGGTTTCCCCCGGAAACCCCACGATGACATCCGTGGTCAAGGCCAGTCCCGGGATCATGCTGCGCGCGAGGTCGACCAGATTTTGAAATTTCTCCGGGGTGGTATTGCGTACCATGCGGCGCAAGACCCCTGCCGAACCGGATTGCAGCGGCAGGTGCAAATGACGGCACATGCGCTTGTTTTGCCAGAGTGCAAAAAAAGCCTCGTCCAGGTCCCAGGGCTCGGTGGAGGAAAGTCGTATACGCTCGATATCGCTCTCGTTGAGCAGGTAGCGGATCAGCCAGGTCAGGTTCCTGCCGTCGCCAAGGTCTTTTCCCCAGGAACCCAGGTTGACACCGCTCAGCACAACTTCATGCGCTCCGCCGGCTTCAGCGGCTTTGACTTCCTTTAATATGACTTCCTCATCCACACTCTTCCCTTGCCCGCGGGCGATGCGGGTAATGCAATAGGTGCATAAGTTATCACATCCGTCCTGGACCTTGATGAATGCCCGGGTTCGCTTGTGAATACCCGGCAAGGGTTTGCGGGCAAGCGGTTCCAAATCGAAAACTTGCGGCAGACCCAACACAGATGAAACAAGGTTGTCTTTTTGATCGTTGGGAATCACCTGCGATACCCCTGGCAGGCGCATTCCATCCTCAGGTTCGAGGGTCGCCAGGCAGCCGGTATAAACGATCTCATGCGCTCCGGAACGATACGCCTGCCGCACCTTCTGCCGTGAGTCGGAGGCCGCCGCCGCTGTAACGGCACAGCTGTTGACCACCACCAGGTCGGCACCCTCCGCGCTTTCGAGAATGGTGTGTCCAGCCGCGCGAAATTGAGCGGCCATTGTTTCGATCTCAGCCTGGTTGAGCCGGCAGCCGACAGTGTCGAAATAGACTTTCATGGTCAAGGTTGCGAGACGACAATGTTGTCAAACAGTATTTTCACGCCAGGTGTGTCGTATGCCCCGGCGATCAGTCCGATTTGTCCGCTGG
>DAOUGM010000050.1:0-7723 GCA_034428895.1 Anaerolineaceae bacterium | reverse complement strand
GCCAAATTTGGCATTTTCGGCGACGGCAAGGAAGTGCCGCAGCTCGCCATCGCGCATGCCTTTCAAAAAGGTGACTGGCGCTCAGGGTATTACCGCGACCAGACATGGTTGATGAAGCTCGATCTGCTGACCCTGGAGCAATTCTTCTCCGAACTCTACGCGCATGCAGATCCTGCGGTCGAGCCGCACTCCGGTGGGCGCAACATGCCCGGCCATTTCTCCTCGGTGTTGCTCGATAAGGATGGCAACTGGCTCGACCAAACTGCCATGTACAATACCGCCGCAGATATGGCGCCGACGGGCGCGCAAATGCCGCGCACCGTGGGCCTGGCTTACGCTTCGGTGCTTTACCGCAACCTGGAAACGCTGAAACCTTTCACGAAATTCTCCCGCAACGGCAATGAGGTGACCTGGGCAACCATCGGCAATGCCTCCACTGCGGAGGGCGTATTTTGGGAGGCGGTGAACGCCATCGGCGTGCTGCACGCCCCCGCCGTGATCACGGTCTACGATGACGGTTATGGCATTTCGGTGCCCAACGAATTCCAAATGGTCAAGGAGAACATCTACTCCATCCTGAAAGGCTTTGAACGCCTGCCCTGCCCGGATGAAGAATGCGACCGCGGTTTCAACCTCTATTCTGTGGAAGCCTGGGATTACACAAAGCTGCTTTCAACATATCAGGAAGCGGCGGAGCAGGCGCGCAAGTTCCACATTCCCTCCCTGGTGCACGTCTCTGAAGCCACCCAACCCCTGGGGCACTCGACCTCCGGCTCGCAGGAACGCTACAAGTCCGCGGAACGCCTGGCGTGGGAAGCCGAGCGCGACTGCATCACGCGCATGCGCATGTGGATGATTGACAACAAGGTCGCTTCCGCCTCCGAGATCGACGCCTGGGAAGCCGAGGACAAGGCAGCCGTGGAAACCGCCCGCCGCAATTCCTGGCAGGCGTTCCAGGCGCCCATTCTGAAACTGCGCGACCAGGCACTCCGGCTGTTTGCCGACCTCCCCGCCCCTGCCGCTTCGCAGGCCGCGGCTGCCCGCGATGCCCTGCTCTCCGCCACCGAACCGACTTTCCGTGACATCGCCTCAACGGGACATTCTATCCTTGTGGCTACGCGCAATAGCGCGTCGCCCGCCAGGACGCAACTGGCACAGCTTCTTTCTGCTCTCGAAAAAGACCGCCGGGAATATTACAACTCCTTCCTTTACTCTTCATCCTCCTTGTCTCCTTTTAAGGTGCCGGTCGTCCCCGTCAAGTACAGCGATTCCTCCCCCACCGTGATGGGATTCGAGGTGATCAACGCCGCCTTCGATGCTGCCCTGGCTCGCGAACCGCGCCTGGTGGCCTTTGGTGAAGATGTGGGCAAACTGGGCGACGTCAATCAGGGCTTCCGCGGCATGCAGGAAAAATACGGTGCGCTGCGCGTCACCGATACCGGCATCCGCGAAGCCACCATCCTGGGTCAGGCCATCGGGCTGGCGCTGCGCGGACTGCGCCCCATTGCCGAGATCCAGTACCTGGATTACCTCCTCTACGCGTTGCAAATCATGGCAGACGACCTGTCCAACCTGCGCTGGCGCACCGCCGGAGCGCAGCAGGCCCCCGTCATCATCCGCACCCGCGGTCACCGCCTGGAAGGCATCTTCCATTCCGGGTCGCCCATGGCAGGCATCATCAACCTGGTGCGCGGAATGCACGTGCTGGTGCCGCGCGACATGACGCGGGCGGCGGGGTTTTACAACACTCTTCTCAAATCCGACGACCCGGCGCTGGTGGTCGAAGTGCTCAACGGTTACCGCCTCAAGGAGCGTATGCCCGATAATATCGGCGAGTTTACCTTGCCCCTGGGTGTCCCGGAGGTTTTACACCCCGGCAAAGATGTCACCCTGGTCACTTACGGCGCAACGGTGCGCATTGCGCGCCAGGCCGTGGATATGCTTTCCACGGTGGGAATCGACGTCGAACTGATCGATGTGCAGTCTCTGTTGCCCTTCGACATCCACGGCAGCATCGTCGAATCGCTCAAAAAGACCTCCCGCGTCCTGTTCGTCGACGAGGATGTGCCGGGGGGCACATCGGCTTACATGATGCAGCAGGTGCTGGAAAAACAAGGCGGCTACCAGTGGCTCGACGTCCCGCCGCGCACCCTTCCCGGGGCTGAACACCGACCGGCATATGCCAACGACGGCGATTATTACTCCAAACCCAATGCCGAGACGATCTTCGATACGATCTATGCTATGATGAAGGAGAGCGACCCGCTTCGCTTTCCTGGCATTAATTAACTATTTTTATTTATAAGGAGGGAACATGGCTCACAAACTGACCGCGCCCCGCATGGGTGAAGGGGTGGAAGAACTGACCCTGGTCAAATGGCTTAAAAACGAGGGCGATCAGGTGACGGAGATGGAACCTGTGGTGGAGGTGGAGACCGACAAGGTGGCTACTGAGATCCCCAGCCCGGCATCGGGTGTATTGCTCAAGATTTTGGCGCCGGTCAACCAGGTGGTGCGTGTCGGCGATATCCTGGCATGGATCGGGCAGCCCGGTGAAGCGCTCGAACCCGGCACCCCGGAACCCTCTCCGCAGGCAGCAGCACAAACTGCACCACCCCCTGAAGTGAAATCCGCAGTCCAGGCGCCCGCCCAGGCTGCTGCAGAAACTGCGTATACCGGTTTTATTTCACCCCTGGTGCGCAAGATCGCCAGCGAGAACAAGATCGACCTCAACCTCGTCAAGGGCACGGGCGAGGGTGGGCGCATTACCAAGCAGGACGTTTTAAATTACATGGAAGGTAAACCTGCCGCGCAACCCGCGGCCGTCGCCCCGCCTGCGCCTATCCCTCCGGTTCCCCAGCCCCCGGCTGGCGGAGACAGACTCGTTCCGCATTCATCCATCCGCCGCCAGATCGCGGAGCGCATGGTCAATTCCATACACACCTCACCCCACGTGCTGACCGTGATGGAAGCCGACTTGAGCCGTGTACTGGCGCATCGTGCCGCCAACAAGCAGGATTTCGCCACCGATGGGGTCAACCTCACCCTGACCGCTTACTTCATTGCCGCCATCGCCGCCGGTCTCAAGGCCTGCCCAGAAGCCAACTCCTCCTGGACCGAAGAGGGGCTGTTGATCCATTCCGCAATGAACATTGGCATGGCAGTGGCACTGGGCGACAACGGCTTGATCGTGCCTGTGATCCGCGATGTCGAAGCGCTTTCACTGCTGGGCATCGCCCGCCAGGTGAACGACCTGGCCGCGCGGGCGCGCGCCAAGAAACTGCTGCCCGATGAGGTGAAAGGCGGAACCTTCAGCCTCACCAATCACGGCACCGCCGGTTCGTTGTTTGCCTCCCCCATCATCACCCAGCCGCAGGTGGGTGTTTTGGGCACAGGCATGCTGCACAAGCGCCCGGTGGTGGTGACCGATGCAAGCGGCAGCGATTCCATCGCCATCCGCCCCATGATCTATCTATCCTTTGTCTTCGATCACCGCGTGCTCGACGGCGAGGGTGCGGATCTGTTCCTCAAGAATGTCAAAGAGGCCCTGGAAGCCTGGAAGGCAAGCTAGAACTCCTCTTACTTGTTCTCTTCCCACCACTTGCGCCAGGCCGCCGCATCCTCTCCAAAGTCCTGCCCGGTGATGTCCTCCAGCGCATTCCCTACAATCCACCCTGATATTGTGGATTCTTTACCCTTTTCCATCAGCCCGATCAGGGTGGGCACTGCCTCAAGGGCAGCCGGGCCGATCGCGCTCAACGCGTCCAGGGCTCCACTGGCTACCATATATTCATCCGATTGAACCTTCTCAACAAGAAGCGGAACGGCTGGCGCCGCCTTTTCCTTCATGGCTTTTAATGAACTACAGGCAGCGCTGATCAAGGTATCGTCCCCTTCCGTTAATACCTTCATCAATGCCGGCACAGCCTGTTCGTCGCCGATATAGCCCAGGGAATAAACAGCTTGATGCCTCACCGATGGTTCGGTGTCATCGATGGCCGCAATCAGCGCCGGCACGGCTTCCTTTGCTGCCGCACCGAACTGTCCCAGCGCCTGGGCTGCGGATTCGCGTGCCACCGGGTTGACATCCGAAAGCATCTCGATCAGGACAGGAATCGCTTTAGCCCCCTCCGGTCCCATTTGAGCCAATTGGTATCCGGCATTGCGTGCCAGGTCTTCGTTATTGGATTGCAAAGCAGACACCAGGCCGGGAGCTCCCCACCATTCAGCCAGCATTGGCGTGATGGCAATCCCCCAGGCTTCTGCGTAATCTGCTTCCGCCTTTGATGGACAGCTGTAGACAAAGGTGATCCCGTATCCGCGCGCCGGTGAAAAATTTCGCACCAGGTCCTGCAGCAGGTCTTTCTGGTCATTGGCAGAAAGGGTTGCCAGCCCCTTGGCAGAAGCATCGAAATAGCACGTTCCCGCACCTCCCACAGACTCGCCGTAGGGGGTCATTTCGAGCACAACCTTAAGGTGAGCCTGGCAATCGGCACTTTCACCAATGGTGGTATCCACACCGATGCGGTCGAGGGCTGCCTTGATCTCTTCAGCGATGGGTTCGCTTACACCGCTCACATCCGTGTACGTCTGATCCACCTGCAGGCACAACTTGGATACCGATGCCACCCAATCCTTTTTGATCACCTTTGGAAAATGAGCCGCCGTGGTTGGAAGTGACCCATCCCCCTCCTGCGCAGCGCCTGGGGCTGAGGTCCCCCCTGTCTGTGGAAGTCTCCCGCAGGCAGCCAGCAGCAGGATGCCGCTGGAAATTACAAAAAACGCAAAGCGCAGCATTCTATTTTCTGTCCTCATCTTCTACCTCCCGGCAGACCGCGAGAGGTGTGGCGGTCCGTCTGTTGGTCTTATTTCAATCTGCATCAGGACAAAAAAGGGGGGTTACGGGAAAATGCAGGCTGGCGCTTCAACCATGCGGTTTTGTGAATTTGAAGTGATTTCAACACCCGGATCAATTGATTTCCATGATTCTCGAAAATTCATGGACTTTGTGATGCATTTTGATTATACAAGCCCCCTTCAAATTTTCAACCGGCAGGTTGTCTCCTACACCTTGTTGAAGCGCACGGTGTAGTTCCACAGGTTTCCTTCCGATGTCTCAAACATGAAGCCGGCTTGCTCCACGCAGCGGATGGTGGTGCCGCGCCCCGGGTAATCGGGGTCGGGCAGGAATTCAGTCACCGCCACGATGCCCTGCGGTTTGAGCACGCGCTGCACCTCCGCCAGGCAGCGCTGCGGATCGGGAATCTCCATCAGCACCGCCACAAAGTAAACCACATCCAGCGTTCCATCTTCGAACGGGAGTTCGTAAGCGCTCTTTTGCACCAGTTCAATACGCTCCTGTATCTCCTGCGGAAATCTGCCAAGGTAGTGGAGGCAGCGCGCCAGCATGTCCGCGGCGATATCCAGCCCGTACACCCTGCCCTCTTCGCCAACCGCCCTGGCTGCGTGCGGCAGGAAGAAACCACCCCCGCAGCCAATCTCCAGCACCTTGTGACCCTGCTGGATGCCGCTGCGCTCGATCACCTTTTCAGGGCTTTGCAGGAATCCGCGCATGGGGCTGTTGAGGAACAGGGTCAGGAAGGCTGGCGCGGGGAAATGCCAGTTGCGCCGTACCAGTCGCAGCAGCACCTGGTAAATGAGAAATCCGAAGAGGATGTAGCCTGCGATCTTCAGCACATGCAGAAAAGTTGTCATGGATTTTCTCTTTTCTGGAATTACGAAAAATTCGAGTTCATCTGAAAAGGTCTTAATAATTCACCAGGAATACCAGCACGTACCCCAGCAGCAGCAGGCTGTTGATGGCGATCAACCATCCAATGAGCTGTTTTCGGATGCGCCGGCTGCGGGTCAGGAGGATGTCGGCTTTTTCGCTTTCGCTGGTTTGTGGTGATACCCGGCGAATATCCTGCATTTTCAGCCGCGGGTGCAGCGGACAGCGAAATCTTTCGTCCAATTCCACCGCCATGCGGCAACTGCGGCAGTACCCTATGCTGACCATAAAATTTTCACGTCCCGATGACATTCGTTAATATATAGCACAGCAGGATCACCCCTACGATCGCTACGATCCAGCTGATGAGCCGCTTGCGGTTCGCCTTCTTCCGTGCCTCCATGATCGAGGATTTGATGTTTTCCACATCCTCCGGCACCGCCAGGCGGATATCCTGGATGGAAGCGTGCGGGTGCATCGGGCAGTGGGACTTGGCATCCAGCACCACCACCGAGCGCTCCCTGGGGCAGTATCCAAGGGCAGTAACCGCCCCGCTGCTCACAAGCGCTTCCCGGTCCTGCTTCCTCATCTGGTTGACGAAGGTGTCCCTGTCCGCGCCGAACATTTCCGCCACGTTGCCGGAGGTTTCGTGCGTACCGTTGTCTTCCGCCACAGCGATCTTATCTTTTAGCGCTGCCTGGGTTTGGCCGAGGGTATCCAGCAATTTGGCGCGCTCTTTGAGGATCGGCAGACGCGCCTTTTCCGGGGCCAGCCGCAGGGCTTCGTTGAAATCTGCCAGGGCCTGGTCGCGGTCGAGATTCACATGGCGTTTACCGCGTTCCAGGTAGCGTTCGTGCATGGGGGTGCGCTTGACCAGGAATACGAATCCCACGATGGGCAAAACGATCGCCATTAATCCCCACCAGATGGGCGAAGTTAAGAAACACCCCAAGTCGGGCATGTCTGCGCCGCTGGAAATACGCCAGAATACCCATGCAGCGAAGGCAGCAAATATCAGGCAAAATATGAATACCCCGAGTCGAATCCCAAAGGTTGTCCCCGGCAGCAGGTCGCGTTGGCAGGTCAGGCAATATCGCTGTTCGGGAGGGTTGACCGTCTTGCACTTATCACAGTGGATCATGTGAACCCTCCAATTATGGAATTGTTTACCGCATCCAAGTAAATTATACGATCATCGGCAATCTTACGGCGCTGTCGGAAGGCTTTCGGCGCTCACCAGGTGAAGGGTGACCGGCTCGACCGCGTTTTGATCGCGCAGGCTGATGACCTCAGGGGACTGGCAGGAGTAATACATGGTGCTGGAGGAGATCGATGCGAGCAGATCGTCCAGCGGGATCATTCCTGCGGGCATGGGCAGGCCGTCCATTTTTAGGCTGGTGATCTTGATGGTCGAGCGCTCGGGGTCATTCTGGTAGACGAACTCTCCGGCTGTTTCACCGGCGCTGAAGTACGCGGTGGTGGCACCGTTGAGCACGAGGTCCAGCGTGTGCTCGCTGTCTCCCACGGTGATCGCACCGCTGATGAGCACATCGATGAACCAGGTTTCCATGGTGTATGTGGAACCCGGAAGGGAGTCATCCCATGCAACGCGGTAGAACATGTGCGGGCTGACGTTGGTCAGGCTGACTCCCGCATCGCCTACAAGCATGTTGGCTGCGTAGAGCAGGCTGTCGCTGTCCACTTCCCAGGTTCCCACCAGGCAGTCAATTTTCAGCGGGTCAAAACTGCCCGCCGCCATTGCGCGTTCCTCCGGCGAGAGCGTGGCGGATTGCGAAGTTCCAGCAACATTTTCAGCTGCGCTGCACGATAATGGAAAATTGCATCCGGCAAGACCGAGGACAAGGAAGAGACCGAGCAGCAAGGAAATGGTCCTGGATGACATGAAATACCTCCGATTCGGTAAATAATAATCTGATCTACACTATTGTTGCATAAAAATCGGTTCATTGTACCCCAAATGTGTCACACGAA
>DAOUGM010000049.1:0-5751 GCA_034428895.1 Anaerolineaceae bacterium | reverse complement strand
CTGGTTTATCTTGACGGCAAGGTCCTGATGCTGGATTCAAAAGATAAATTTGCTGATGTCTTCGCCCCCGTGGAATCCAAGGGAGAAGCGCTCAGTTATGCAGTAGCTGTCACCGGATATTCACCCATGTATGATCTCGAGTCGATCGAGGGATTGGAGATCGTTTCCCGGAAAGTTGAGGAAACTTACGTGAAGAAGATCAAAGGTGGGTATCTTGTACACCTGTTTGATTATTTCCTTTGCCATTGCGGTCCGTTTGTGATCAAAAGTGTCGATGTGACAGTGCATTACGATGGGAGTATCAGCGTTTCTGAAGAAACCGATGCGTACCACGATCCCCGCCTGGACAATGTTTGCCTCGACTGACATCCAGGGCGACTCACTGGAGTAAATCAGTAGAAATCCAGCTTGTAATTCAAGATTCCGAAAATTGATACATTTTGTGCCTTTTCCTCCAGACCTGTCGGGTATAATTCAATCTTCAACCCTTCAGTAGAGCCAATCAATGAGTCGTTTCAGCAAGAGCATCGCTTTTTTCAAAGACCGGGAATATTTCCGGGTACTATTCCGGCTAGCCCTGCCAATCACATTGCAAAATTTAATATCATCGTCGTTATCGATGGTGGCTGTTCTGTTTATCGGTCAGTTGGGTGAAACCGCGGTGGCTTCGGTCAGTCTGGCCAACCAGGTCTTCTTTTTACTCAACCTGATGGTTTTTGGCGTGGTCAGCGGCTGCTCAATATTCATCGCCCAATTGTGGGGAAAAAAGGATATCCGAAATATCAGGCGTGTGGTGAGTTTGACCTTCAAACTGGCCATGGGTGTTGCGATCTTTTTTACCACCCTGGGATTCTTCTTTCCACATGCTGTGCTACATATTTACTCGAACGACCCGGAAGTGATCGCCAGGGGAGGGCGTTTTCTTCACATCATATGCTGGACTTACATTTTTTTTGCCATAACAATGGTGCTCAGTTCAGCATCACGCTCAACCGGAAACGTTCGACTTCCATTGTTTGTCAGTACCAGCGCTTTGGGGATCGAAGTGCTGCTGGCATTTCCATTGATCTTCGGAATGAAGGTCATCGGTCTCCCGGCCATGGGGATCGATGGATTCGCGGTAGCCGCGCTGGTTGCCAGGATCCTGGAATGCGGTGCGCTGGTATTTTTTACTTACCGCAACAAAGAAAATCCAATTCGGGTTGGGTTGCGCGAATTGTTCGAATGGGATTGGAAATTTAATGTTACCGTGCTTAAACCTGTATTGCCCGTGATCGCCAACGAAACGCTGTGGTCATTTGGGATCACCGCCTATAATGCCATTTACGGGCACATCAGTACCGATGCAGTGGCAGCCATGAACATCGTGGCGACGATTGACCAGCTCGCGTTTGTCGTATTCCTGGGTTTGGGCACGGCGACCTCGATCATGGTGGGAAACCTGATCGGCAGAGGCGAAAACGAAAAGGCATTCACCTATGCCGGAAGATCAATTTTTATGCAAATGAGCGGTGCCATGCTGATGGGTGTACTGGTTTACCTTTTTGGTCCTTATATCTTTAATTTGTATAAAGTTTCCCCCTCAGTGGTGGAAAACGCCAGGGCGATCATCACGGTAATGTCAATGGGGATGTGGATACGTGCTTCCAACCATGTGATCATCATTGGCATTCTTCGCGCTGGAGGAGATACCCGTTTTTCACTGATACTGGATGGAGTGGTAATCTGGTGCATTGGAGTTCCGGCGGCCGCTCTGGGCGCCTTTGCCTTCCACCTGCCAATCTATTATGTTTATGCCCTCACCCTCACAGAGGAAGCGTGCAAACTCGGCATTGGCTTGTGGAGGTATCTCTCCCGGCGGTGGATCAACGACATGACCCGTCGAGTTGAGCTCATCTCACCCCTTGAAATTGAGTGATCGTAATCAGGAGATCATTTGGAGTGTCTTGCGGGCAGGATCTTTTACGAGAAGCCCGAGCATAACGACTGCGACAATGCCGAATACGGCCGACATAATAAAAGTGATCGGGTAACCAAAAATATCAGCCAGCACTCCTCCCAGAAGAGGTGCGAGGATCGTGCTGGGTGCGATCAGCGTATTCGACATGCCTACATAAGTCGGGCGCGTGCCTTCGCTTCCAAATTCCAGGGACACGGTGATCCCCATCGTCCAATAGGCGGTGTTGGCGATGCCGTTTAGAACAAAAACTAGCGCGAACAAATTGGGGTTGGTCACGGTTAGCGCCAGCACGGCACTGGCAACGGCACACACGCCGCCCAACACCAGTACACCCTTGCGCGACCACTTATCCGACAACCAGCCAAGGAGTGGGTTTGCCACCACCTGGGTGATCATGAGTACACTGGTCATGATCCCCACCTGAATTGCAGTCATTCCCAATTTGTTGACGGCGAAAACTGTGTAAAAAGCGAAAGCCATCATCCCAAATTGTGAAATAAAGCGGCTGATCAGGAAATTGCGAAACGATTCGTCCTCCTTAAGGATAGCACTGATATTCTTCCATAATGGAGTGGTTGAAATCGTTTCAGGAAGGATAGTCCGTTTGGGTTCGCGGGTTTGGTTTAAAAAGATCCATGAAACGACGTACAAGCCTGAGGCAATCAAAAAACAGGATGCAAAATTGAACGGTGCGGCAACTTTGGTGATCAAAAGACCTGCAAGGAATGCTCCCAAACTGGCAAAGAGATTGGAAGCAGCACTTTGAAATCCAAAGAAGGTGGCACGGATTTCACCGGGAATCACCTTGCTGATCATGATCTGCCAGGCATTGGCTGTAAATCCTGCTCCCAGTCCCTGCCATATCAGAAGAATAAAAGAAATGATCACAGCCGCTGTTGTACTCATCCTGGACAGCAGCAGGGCCAGGATACCCAACCCAAATATGGGAATACGTTCGTTGATGGTCATGAACATCACGAACGGTTTCATACGTTCCATTTTGGATATTCGGTTGGCAATCAGCAATTGCGGTAACTGCCATCCCATGTTGTGGATGGCCGGGATCAGGCCGATCAATGTTGCGGATGAGGTTAGAGTAGAAATAAATAATGGAATTACAGTGGTGTAGGAGGCAAATCCAACCCCGAACCCAAAAAATGCGCCATCCCCAATATTGGCAGTATAGTTATGTTTCAGGTTGTTGTTTTCTTCCGCAATTGACATTGATCGATTTTATGAAAAAAACCCCGGTATCGACCGGGGTGAATATTAGCCAAAATATTGACAGAAATTAACTCTCTTCGTCATAATCCATATCTTCCCAATCGTCTTCACCCTCTTCTTCCATGTCCTCCCATTCTTCCAATTCGTCTTCCTCTGTATCCCAATCTTCATCAGTGGCTGCTTCAGCGTTTGCGGAATAAGTCTTGCATCCGGTATCGGGGTCAAGTTCAACCATACCGGCGGTGCAGATCCCTTCATCCAAAAATGCACAATCCAAATAATGGCAACGAATGCGCGGCATACTATTTTCCTCCTGTTTGTAGAAACACGGACGTTTTAAGATTAAGTCTGATGATCACTGCGATCATGATAACGGTAATCGATATTGCGGATAATACACACCATTGACAAACTGTTTTCAACACGAATAATTCAATAAATGTTAGGTAGAGTGAAAAAAGGAAACCAGTAAATGAAATTCCAAACAGGATGAAGTTGTGATTTCTTCCAATCCATTTACTGGCTTGCTGTAGAACCAAAATCAAAAGTATGGCGCCAAAGGCGGCAGCCCCCAAATAGGCAACCGGAATTCCCATTAATTCCGACCATGGACTGTTATTAACTGCTGCGCAATCCCCCAGACCTGGAGTGCAATAGATGGGTGTGCTGGTTATCTTGACGTAAGAAAGGTAAAGAGAATCCAGCAGTCCGATGACTGCGGTGATCCAGATGATTAGCAAAGATTTGTCTTTTTGGTTTGTCAATTTTATTTTTGGCATTTAATGTTTTTAAATCGGCGGCATTTTACCTTAATCAGTAAATCGTGTAAAGGTTAATGCAGAGGCAATTCTACAATCATCCCTGTTGGTAAAACGGCGCAATTATACCATTACCTAACCGGGATTTAACCGATGAGCTTCCATTACGTTTGGGAGACTTTCAATGCGGGTGAGCACCCTTGATAATTGAACTATATCCGAAATTTCAGCAACCATTAGCAAAGAGGCAAGATTATGGGTGACGTTGATCTTGATGTCTTTCAGGTTGATGTTCTCGTTGCTCAAAACGGTTGAGATATCCCCCATCAAACCCTGGCGGTCATACGCCTTGATTTGGATTTCCACTGGAAAGGTATGTTTGGGCTCGCCCCATGCCACACGTACGATCCGGTCGCGATCTTTCATGCGAAGGATATTCGGGCAATCCTGACGGTGAATGGTCGCTCCGCGCCCGCGGGTGATGTACCCCACGATCGCATCTCCGGGAACGGGATTGCAGCAGCGCGCGAAGTTGGTCAAAATATTTCGCAGACCCAATACATTTACTGCGTTTTCCGTTATGTCCTTGGGAGGTGAGGGTTTGATCTCAAACAGATGCGTTTCATCGGCCTGCCCTTCGGACAGGGTATTAATGATGTGACCGATGGAGATATCACCGCAGCCCACCGCGACGAACAGGTCATCAAGCGAGGAATAATCGAATCCCTTGGCCAGTTTTTCCAGATTGTAGTCCATCAGACCCAGGCGGCGCAATTCGCGTTCAAGAATTTCCTTGCCCTGGGCAAGGTTTTGCTCGCGATTCTGATGTTTGAACCAACTACGTATCTTTGACCGCGCGCGCTGGGTTTTTACCAATCCCAGGTTGGGATTCAACCAGTCGCGTGAAGGACCACCCTGTTTGGCAGCCAGAATCTCGACCTGGTCGCCGGTCTTGAGTGTATAGTCCAGGCTGGTAAGCTTGCCGTTCACCTTTGCCCCACGGCAGCGATTTCCGATCTCGGTATGGACGGTGTAGGCAAAATCGATAGGCGTGGCGCCAGCCGGAAGATCAATAATGTCTCCGCGTGGAGTGAAAACGTATACCCTGTCCTGGAAGACATCAGTTTTCATGCCGTCGACGAATTCATTGGCATCTTCAACTTCCTGACGCCATTCCATCAGTTTCTTCAGCCAGTTGATGCGTTGTTCGTACTGCTCATCTCGCGGCCCCTTTTCCTTGTACCGCCAGTGAGCAGCAATGCCATACTCGGCGTTCTGGTTCATTTCCGGAGTGCGAATCTGCACTTCCAGCGGCTTGCCATCATCATAAAGAACCGCGGTATGCAGGGATTGATAAAAATTGTCTTTGGGTGCGGCAATGTAATCATCGAATTCATTGGGGATCGGCCGCCAGTGGGTGTGAATGATTCCAAGAACGGCATAACATGAAGGGATATCGGGAACGATCAACCGCACTCCGCGTAAATCGCGTACCAGTTCAAAGGGCTTATCCTTGTCGACCATTTTGCGGTATATCGAATAAATATGCTTGTTGCGGCTGCTGATCTCGACCTTGATCCCTGCTTCGGTGATCAGTTTTGCCATATTGTCGCTAATGGCAGAAAGTTGTTTCTCCCGTTCGGAACGCGTTTCTGCAAGGTTTTGCGCAATCTCTTTATATTTTTCAGGATTTGTATATCTCAGCCCCAGGTCTTCCAATTCCCATTTAAACTGCCAGATGCCCAGGCGGTTGGCCAGCGGGGCAAAAATATCCAGGGTTTCCTGGGCGATGCGCCTGCGTTTCTTCTC
>DAOUGM010000048.1:0-9360 GCA_034428895.1 Anaerolineaceae bacterium | reverse complement strand
TTATTCTTTCGGCTCTTCCGGTTTGGAGTAGGCCATGGCTGCCATTTGCTTGTAGAGTTCCCACTTGCGTTGAGCAAGCTCGGATGCCTCGTCCATCAGCATTTGCGCGCGGGCTTCATCGTTCTGCACGAGCACGCGGTAGCGGGTTTCGTTGTAGGCGTAGTCCTTCACCGCAACCGAGGGTTCACGGCTGTCGAGCTGCAGCGGGTTCTTGCCTTCATCGACAAGCGCGGGATTGTAGCGATACAGCGGCCATAAACCGGTTTGGGTGATCAGTTTCTGCTGTTCGAGCCCCTTGGACATATCGATGCCGTGGGCGATGCAGTGGCTGTAGGCGATGATGAGAGACGGGCCGTTGTACGCGTCCGCTTCGAGGAAGGCTTTGAGAGCCTGGGCGTCGTTGGCGCCCAATGCCACGTTGGCGACGTAAACGTAACCGTAAGACATGGCCATCAAGCCCAGGTCTTTCTTGCCCAGACCTTTGCCCCTGGCAGAGAACTTGGCGACCGCCGCCAGCGGGGTGGCCTTAGAGGATTGACCGCCGGTGTTGGAATAGACCTCGGTATCGAGCACGAGGATATTGACATTGCGTCCGGAGGCAAGCACATGGTCGAGACCGCCGTAGCCAATATCGTACGCCCAGCCGTCACCGCCGATGATCCAGACGCTCTTCTTGACCAGGGCGTCTGCCACGCCCAGCAGCATTTTCGCGGAGGGGTGTTTGCTGGCGGCGAGTTTTTCTTTTGCGGCTTCGACACGCTTGCGCTGCTGGCGCACACCGGTCTCGGTAGATTGGTCGGCGTTAAGGATCTCGCCAACCAGGGTATCTCCCAATTCGCTGCCCATTTGGGCGATCAATTCGCGGGCAAATTCGTTTTGCTTGTCCAGCGTGAGGCGCATGCCCAGGCCGAACTCTGCGTTGTCTTCGAAGAGCGAGTTGGCCCATGCGGGTCCGCGACCCTGGTTGTTGTATGCCCAGGGGGTGGTGGGCAGGTTGCCGCCGTAGATGGAAGAACAACCGGTGGCATTGGCAACCACGGTGCGGTCGCCGAACAACTGGGAAACCAATTTAATGTAAGGAGTTTCACCGCAGCCGGCACAGGCGCCGGAGAACTCGAACAGCGGTTCGATGAGCTGCGAATTCTTGACCGTGGTGGGCTGGAAGAGATCGGGATCGGGAGCGGGGATGGAGAGGAAGTAATCCCAGTTCTTGCTTTCGCTTTCGCGCAGAGGAAGCTGCGGTGCCATGTTGATGGCTTTGCGCAGCGGATTGGTCTTGTCACGTGCCGGGCAGGCTTCCACGCAGAGGGTGCAGCCGGTGCAGTCTTCGGGGGAAACCTGGATGGTGAACTTCATGTTTGGAAGTTCCTTGAACTTGGCATCGATGGATTTGAAGGTCTCGGGCGCGTTGTCAAGATACGACGGATCGTAAACCTTCTCGCGGATGACGGCGTGCGGGCAAACGAAGGCGCATTTTCCGCATTGGATGCACAGATCCGATTCCCAGACGGGGATCTCAAGCCCGATGTTGCGTTTTTCCCATTTGGTGGTGCCGGAAGGGAACGTGCCGTCCACAGGGAAGGCGCTTACCGGGAGCTCGTCGCCCTTGAAGGCGATGATCGGACCCAGCACGTCCACGACAAAATTGGGAGCTTCAGCTGGCACCGGCGGGCGGCGTTTGAATTTGCTGGTAGCGGCTGCCGGGACCTTGATCTCGAACAGGTTTGCCAATGTATGGTCGACAGCGTCGTAGTTCTGCTTGACCACCGCTTCACCACGTTTGGAATAGGTTTTCTTAATGTATTTCTTGATCTCTTCAATGGCTTGCTCGCGGGGCAGAACGCCGCTGATGGCGAAGAACGCCGTCTGCATGATGGTGTTGACGCGTCCGCCCATGCCGGTCTTGGCGGCGACTTCATTGGCGTTGACCATGTAGAATTTGAGTTTCTTGTCGATGATCTCCTGCTGAACTTCGATGGGGAGTTGATCCCATACCTCTTCTTTATCGTAGACACTGTTGAGCAGGAAAACTGCACCGGGGGCGGCGTATTTCAGCATATCCAGCCATTCCAGGAAAGAGAACTGGTGGCAGGCGACAAATTGAGCATCTTCCTGTTCGATCAGGTAGGGTGCGCGGATGGCGTTCGGGCCGAAGCGCAGGTGAGAGATGGTCACCGAACCGGATTTCTTGGAGTCGTAGTAGAAAAAGCCCTGGGCGTCATTGGGTGTTTCTTCGCCGATGATCTTGATCGAGTTCTTGTTGGCGCCCACAGTACCATCGGAACCGAGACCAAAGAACACGCAGCGCACGGTCTTGGGATCGGCGATGATGAACTTCTGGTCGTAGCCCAGGCTGGTATGGGTCACGTCGTCGTTGATGCCGATGGTGAAGTGATTCTTGGGGGCGTCCTTGAGCATCTCGTCGAAAATACCCTTGGCCATGGCAGGGGTGAATTCCTTTGAGGATAGACCGTAGCGTCCGCCGATAATGCGCGGAGCAACCTTGAAGGGGGCTTTTCCGGCTGCCAACGATTCATTGACCGCAGTGACAACATCCTGGTAAAGGGGCTCGCCAATGGCACCGGGTTCCTTGGTGCGGTCGAGCACTGCGATGGTTTTGACCGTGGCGGGCAAAACAGATGTAAAGTGTTCCACCGAGAATGGCCGGTAGAGGCGAACGTTGACCACGCCCACCTTCCTTCCGCTCTTATTGAGGAACTTGACGGTCTCTTCAGTGGTTTCCGCAGCGGAACCCATGACCACGATCACTTCGGTGGCATCCGGCGCACCCACGTAATCGAAAAGGTGGTAACTTCTGCCGGTTAATTTGGCAAAGCGGTCCATGGCTTCCTGGACGATGACCGGTGATATAAGGTAGTAAGCATTACATGTTTCGCGAGCCTGGAAGAACACATCCGGGTTTTGCGCGGTACCGCGAACGACGGGGCGTTCCGGCGACAGGGCGCGCTGGCGAATTTCGGTGATGAGGTCCTCGTCGATCATGGCGCGCAAGTCGTCTTCGCATAAGCGTTCGATCTTGTTGACCTCGGCCGAGGTGCGGAAACCGTCGAAGAAATGAACGAACGGTATGCGCGAGCGCAGGGTGGCGCAATTGGCGATCAATGCCTGGTCCTGCGCGGTCTGCACAGAATCGGAAGCCAGCAGGGCGAACCCGGTCTGGCGGGCGGCCATGACGTCGGAATGGTCACCGTAAATGGAAAGGGCGTGGGTGGCGATGGTGCGCGCAGCCACGTGAAAAACTGTCGGTGTTAATTCCCCGGCGATCTTGTACATGTTGGGGATCATCAACAGCAAGCCCTGGGAGGCGGTAAAGGTCGTGGTCAAGGAACCTGTTTGCAGTGCTCCGTGAACGGCACCGGCGGCGCCGCCTTCGGATTGCATTTCCATCACTGAGGGAACGGTGCCCCACAGGTTTTTCACGCCGGCTGCCGCCCAGGCATCGGCAAATTCACCCATTGTCGATGAGGGGGTGATGGGGTAAATGGCAATTACTTCGGCGAGGCGGTAGGCGACATGGGCAACCGCTTCGTTTGCATCAATCGTGATCAATTCTCTTTTCATTTCAACTCCAGATTGTTTTGTAAAAAGGCAAAAAAACACCTTTATTGGTCAAAGTTGTCTAAGAGATTATAATCCAAAATGGAGCGATCTGAACTTTATGTGACTTTCAGCCAAATTTCGGCTGCTGATCCTAGGTCAAATAATTACCGGCGAGCATGAGCAACGCCAGGGTTTTCCCATCGTTGATCAATTTTTTATTTAATAATTGGACCACCTCGGAGAGCGGAAGTTTGACGAGATGCAGGAATTCGTCGGCGTCAGGCGCCAGGGGGGCGTGAAAAAGTCCGCGTGCCAGGTAGCAGTACATGTATTCACTGGAATATCCGGGAGACATATAAAAATTTCCAAGGTGAATCATCTCCCGGGCAGCCATCCCGGTTTCCTCGCGCAATTCGCGTTCGGCGGTAATCTGCGGATCTTCATTCTTTTCGATCTTCCCGGCCGGCAGTTCCAACAATTCGGACCTGGAACCGACGCGGAACTGTTTTACAAAGAAAACAAAACCTTGATCATCGATGGGAAGGATGGTGACTGCGTTTTGAATGGATACAAAGTCATATTCCCGCGTTTTGCCATCAGGCAGGGAAAGGACCACCTGTTTGACGGTGAACAATCCGGTCTGGAATACGTCTTTTTCCTCTTTGATCATCCCGGTCATTGGAATTCTCCTTGATTAAATTATACTGGCGGGAGTGCATCCCGCCAGTGATCAGATCAGACGTGTTTCAGATCAGGGAATCTGCAAGACCTGTCCTGCGGTGAGGGCGGAACCGGCTGAAAGACCGTTGGCTGCATAGATCGTGTTCGGGTCGGCATCGCCGTACATGCAGGCGATCTTGCCAATGGTGTCTCCGGCGACGACAGTGTAAGTGGCGGGATGGGCTTTGAGAGCGCGATCACCCGGCCAGGAGCCGCTTTGCGGAATGGTGAGGGTGTAGCCGATTGCCGGGCGGGAATTGATATTCAATCCGCTGGCATTCAGCAAGGCAACCGGGTCCACATTAAAACGGCGGGCAATGCAATAGGGGAATTCGCCAGCCTGAATCACATAAGTGGAAGGTTTACCGGGGGTGGGTGTGGGGTAGGCGATCTTGGTGGCAGTGGGGGTCACTGCCGAAGTCGGCGCCTGGGTTGGAAGTGAGAAGGATGGTGTACTGGTCGACAGAACGCCGCCGCCGGCCTGGGGCGTCAGAGCCATGGCGGTTTGGGTCTGTTTGAGAATGTCCTGCATGATCTGCGGCTGGGTGGCCACCGGGAAGGGAATCTCTCCTACCGTGGTGGCGGTGGCTACAGGAGCTCTTGATGCGGGGCGTTCACAGGCTACCAGCCCGAGGCTTGCGAACAACACGATGATCAATAGTACGAGAAGCTTCTTGCTCATAATAATTCTCCTTAGTCGGACTGCAGATCAGCGTCTGCCGCGATTCAATGGCTTAGTCTATGATACTATATGGTTTAATCTTTCACATAGTAGCATAACGAAACTTGAACGTCAAGCAAACCCTGTATATCAAGAATTCGTTGCAACGGTCGTGCCAATTCTTGGATGGAGAGCGAATGAACATCTATTTTTCCTGTTCGATCACAGGCGGGAGAGCTGAAGAAAAAATTTATCAAGCCATCGTCAAGGAAATGCTGGATCGCGGGCATGAAGTCCCCACGGCGCATTTATCGTCACCGGATGTAATGGAGATGGAGAATGTGGTGGACCCTGTGGAGATCTTCGACCGAGATATGAAGTGGCTGCGCGAATGCGACGCGGTGGTGGCTGAAGTCTCATCGCCTTCACACGGGGTGGGTTATGAAGTGGCATATGCGCTTATGTTGAAAAAGCCGGTATTTTGCTGTTACAAACGTGGAAAGAAAGTATCCAAGATCATCACCGGCAATACCAGCCCGGGGTTGAAAGTGGCAGAATACGAAAATGATGAGGAAGCCCTTGAAATCCTACGTGAGTTCCTGGAATGCACTACCGGAAACCGCGCCCAGTATTAGAAAGTTATATATCTTTTATTAGATTGCTCTCGCAGCTATTGACTTTTGTCTTTCAAACGGATTAATATTAAGGTATGGATTATAAAGATTATTACAAGGTGCTGGGGGTGGAGCGCAAGGCAACACAGGATGAAATTAAAAAAGCATTTCGCAAATTGGCGATGAAATATCATCCTGACAAGAACAAGGATAACAAACAGGCGGAAGAGAAATTTAAAGAGATCAACGAAGCCTATGAAGTCCTCAGCGATCCCAAAAAAAGGGAGCGCTATGACCAGTTGGGCGCCAGCTATTCACAATGGCAGGCGCGCGGCGGCAGCCCGGGTAATTTCAACTGGAACGAATGGTACAGCGGCCAGGGAGGCCGGGGTCAGCAGGTGGATATGGGCGACTTCGGCGATATTTTCGGCGGCTTTTCCGATTTCTTCAGTGCCATATTCGGCGGAATGCCGGCGAGCGGCAGGCAGCAATATCAATACCGCCAACCGCAAACTGCCGCGAAACAAGCGAACGTGGAACAAAAGGTGACAATCACCCTGGAGGAAGCCTACCGCGGAACCCAGCGGGTTTTCCAGATCGACGGCAGAAAGATCGAGGTGAAGATCCCTGCCGGGGCGAAGACCGGCACCAAGATCAGAATGGCGGGAGCCGTCCCATCCTCGGAGTATGGACAAAAGGCAGATCTCTACCTGGTGATCGAAATTCTGCCTAACCTGCGTTACTCGGTCAAGGGCAACGACCTGACAACCGAAGTCAAGATCGATATGCTGACCGCCATTTTGGGCGGAGCGGTGACAGTCAATACACTCTCGGGAGATGTCAGCCTGACAATCCCGCCCGGCACACAACCAGGGCAGAAATTCCGCCTTGCCGGAAAGGGAATGCCTGTATTAAAAAACCCGCAAACCTACGGCGACTTGTTCGTAGAAGTAAAGGTTGAATTACCAAAGAAGTTAAACGAGAAACAACGGCAGTTATTTGAGGAACTCAAGAAATACAGGTAGGAAGGAAGAAAACACGATGAAAAAGACCATTACAGTACTCATTGCAATGATCTCGATTGCGGTGTTAGCGGCTTGTTCATTTACTCCGGATGTAAATTTTATGAGAACGATATCGCCAACCGCCGAAGCGACGCCCTTCGTGCGCATCACCAAGGCACCAAGCGCGGTTGCGAATGGTGACGATATCGCCACCACCGACCTAATCCTGACCAATTTATATGAACAAGCCAACCCAGGAGTAGTCACTGTGGTTACCCTGAGCTCGGCTGGTGAAGGATCAGGTTCGGGGTTCGTCTACGATCAAGAAGGGCACATCATTACCAATTATCATGTTGTTGAAGGGGCTTCCACCCTGGAGGTGGATTTTGCCAGCGGCTTGAAGGTGGAAGGTACGGTGGTCGCCACCGACCTCGATTCGGATATCGCAGTCATCCAGGTGGATGTTGCGCCGGAATACCTTTATCCCCTCCCGCTGGGCGACAGCGACCAGTTGAAGGTGGGGCAAATCGTGGTGGCAATCGGCAACCCTTACCGGCTGACCAGTACGATGACGATGGGCATCATCAGCGCCAAGGGGCGCGTACTGGATTCCATCCGCACAGCCTCCGACAACACACCGTTTTCCGCCGGGGATGTCATCCAGACGGATGCTGCCATTAACCCCGGAAATTCAGGCGGACCGCTGCTCAATTTGAATGGAGAGGTGGTGGGAATCAACCGCGCCATCCGTTCTTCGGGCATGACCCTCGATGGAGAGCCGGTCAATAGCGGTATCGGATTTGCAGTTTCCATCAATATCGTCAAGCAGGTGGTTCCCTATCTCATTCGCGATGGAAAATATGATTATCCATATCTCGGGATCTCCAGTTCTTCCCGCGATTTGACATTGAACGAATGGAAAGCGATTGGCACGACACAAACCAGCGGGGCATACGTGATCGAGGTGACGCCTGGCGGACCTGCGGAAAAGGCTGGACTGATCGCAGGGACAAAGCCGACGAGCATCCAGGGGTTATACAGCGGCGGAGACATCATCATTGCCGTCGACGGCAACCCGGTGAACGTCTATGGAGATCTGATCAGTTATATTTTCAAAAACAAACTTCCGGGCGACGAAATCACCCTGACCATCATTCGGGATTCATTGCTTCAAGGCGGAGTTCAAAAGGAGGTGAAGTTAACGCTTGGTTCTCGATAAATGAACGATTGATCTGCTCATTACAAATTTAGAGGAGGTGTCTATGTTCACAGAGACAGGTCTGAGAAAGATCAAGGATTTTTCCGCCAGCGATCCGGTTGTCAGTCTGTATTTGAATACTGAACCCGGCCGGGGAAACGCAGAGACACACCGGCTGCGTCTGCGAAACATGTTAAAAGATATTTACCTCGAACAAGATGTGGAAGCGATCGAAAAATTCTTTAACTATACTTACGACTGGTCGGGGCGCTCTGTGGCAGTTTTTTCTTGCGCACCGGCCGGTTTTTTTCAGGCAATTTCGCTTTCAGTTCCCATAAAGGATTTCATACAAATCGGGTCAAAAGCCGCCGTGGAACCACTGGAGGATTTGCTCGAAGAATTCAGCAACCTGGGCGTGATATTGGTGGACAAGGAAGGTGCCAGGATCTTCCATTTCTATATGGGAGAAATAGTTGACCAACAGGAATTTCTCGGCAGCCAGGTCAAGCAGGTCAAATCCGGAGGTGCTTCATCGGAACACGGCCTGCGCGGTGGAGCAATGATCGGTTCTCAAAAGGTTTCGGAAACGATCGACCGCAACCTGCGCGAGATCGCCGCAAAAGCCTCGAAATTCTTTGATGCGAAGCGGGTGCGCAGGATCATGATCGGGGGAACGGACGAGAATGTATCGCGTTTCCGTGCGTTCCTGCCCAAGTCACAGCAAAGCTTGATCGTACGCACGTTTGCGCTCAACCGAAACGTCAACCAGGCTGAAATCCGGCAGAAGGTGATGTATTCGATCAATACCCAATAAAGAATATTGAAAATCAAAAAGCCGCGGACGAGATTTCAAGTCCGCGGCTTTCTTTGTTTTTGGGTTTATTTCAGGTTATTCACCAGGAGGAGCAGGCTGGAATAGAGCGTGTCCAGCGCGTCGCGCGATTTCAGCAAATCGGGCTCTGTAATATTTTTGGCTGCCTCGTCCAGGCGGTCCGCGAAACCGGTTGTGGCGGCGGCATCGATATTGGTGGTCAGTAAATCAGCCAGGTCGACTTTGGCGAAGTTGATGGCCTGCAGCGCTGTGTTGGTGTCGAGCTTTTCCAGGGCAGCGCGGGCGGCGTTGACGTCCAACAGGAATTTGTAAGCGATTTTCACCTGGTTGGATTTGGCCAATTCCGTGGTCTGCTCCGCGATGGTGGTTTGCGCGGCGGTCAGATCGGCTTTGGCGGTGTCGAGTTCGGTCTGGATGGCCGCGGTATCGATCTCGGCCTGACCGACCTTGTCGTTGAGTTCAGCGATCTGCTGTTCGGCGGCAGCCGCATCGGCTTTGGCAGTATTTACCGCAGGCTGGTAAAGTGCGAAATAAATGGTGGCGACCCCGCCGAGGAAAAAGACGACGGCAACGATCACCCAGGGAAGGATCTTGCTCCAAAAACTCTTCTTGGCTGGAGCAGTCTTGATTTCCTGTGTTGCAGCGGTTTCAGCCGCCGGTGTTTCAGGCGCAGAGGCGACCTCTGGTTTCTTTTCTTCTGTCGGTTCCATGTGGTTTTCCTTTCAATTACTAAGGTAAATGCGTTATGACACTAGTATAACCGTCAAGGG
>DAOUGM010000047.1:0-3036 GCA_034428895.1 Anaerolineaceae bacterium | reverse complement strand
CTGTTAGGAGAAGTTGAAAAGTGAACACCTTTGAAATTCAAAAGTGAACTTTAATATTGTCTAAAGATAAGGTCAAAGAACGGACCATTTTGGCATTAAACCAAATTCGAATTTCAACATCATTACGCACAAAATCGGGGATCAAGTGAAGATCCACATCCTCATGATCTGGGACATCGGGTGGAACATCAATTTTTTGGTTGAAGAAAGTAATATAACCGTACCCATTAATTTTCCGAGTTTCATGAAGACAAAAGACATCTTTGGGTGAATTGAAGGGCTTGGGCAATGAAAAAGGTCGAAACAAACTAGAACCAGATTGTTTGGCTTTCTCAAAGCGAAGACTGGGTATCTCACCGGTGGTAGAGTGAACCTGGTGGTTATTGTACCGATCTACTTCACTGCGCAAGACCCCACGAACTTCATCAAGAGAAGTAAGGTTTTCAAGAGCACAGGTTCGAACAATGCGATCCTGAAGCCATCGATACGGTCGCTCAATCTTTCCCTTGGCCTGTGGCGAGAGAGCATAGGTCACATTCACACCCATCAGGCGCATCATTTGTCGCCACTGTGGATCTACATCATCCGTAACAAGGACGTGCTTACGCCAGAAGCTGTCACGATCCTGAATAAAACGAAAAACACGCAGATTATCGACGTAGTAGCTCAAGGGCACCCCATAAACCTTCATCACAGCCTGAGCAGCTTGAATATGTGCCCAACTTGTCTCTGATTCAACAAAATCAGCATACACAAGCATGCGGCTGTAATCATCCAAGGATGTGATTAGGGTCCATTTTTCTGAAGCATAAGGTGACCATAGATGTGTGGAAGCATCATGTTGTATCAACGCACCAACAGCCACAGTGACAACCTCTCGGTCATGCACCTTCTTCCTTGGGTGCGGAAGGTAACAATCTAATTGTTTAGCTCTCTGGATAATTGTGTTGACGGATACGTAAACCCCCTTTTTCTGCAGGCGATCACGTATGGCCGAGTAGTTATAACTACCAATTGGCAACTTAGGATCGTCCACCAATGATTTCTCACGCAGTAATTCCCCGGCAATGGCTTCTTCTACTTCACCTGAAAGACGGGCTGGAGTCTCGCGTTGATACTCCAATGAGAACATCGTTGGAGATCCCCGGTAGTCTTTCACAAGGGTAAAGAAACGGGTTTTATTAATCTCCAATATAACTTCAATTTCAGATCGAGAAATCCTTCCTTGGATATACCCCTCAAGCAAAAGTTTAACTTGCTCATTTGTAAACCTCTTGTGTAACTGACCCATGATGACCTCCTTTTTACGGAAATCTATCATGGTTAAGAAGTTCACTTTTGAAATGATTTCGGTTCACTTTTCGACTGAAAACAGTTCACTTTTCAATTTCAAATAACATCCAGCATGATCTGCTTGACAATTAGAACAAAAGTGCTAAACTAGAATTGAAATGATTGAATCCCGCTTCCGCAAGATCATCCACCTGGATCTCGATGCGTTTTTCTGCGCGGTCGAAGAGCTAAGAGATCCATCCCTGGCAGGCAAGGCGTTCGCCGTGGGCGGCAAGGCCGGGCAGCGCGGGGTGATTTCCACCTGTTCTTACGCTGCCCGCAAATTTGGAGTGCATTCCGCCATGCCCACCGGTCAGGCGCTGCGCTTGTGCCCGAACCTGATCCTGATCTCCAGCAATTTTGGTGATTATCACGCCAAGTCTCACGAAGTGATGGAGATCGTCGGTCAGTTAAGCGGGTTGGTGGAACAGGTTTCGGTGGACGAAGCCTTTGTGGATGTGACGGACCTTCCGGAGGACGGGGAGAAGATTGCACGCGCATTGCAGGAAAAGGTGCGCGCACAGACCGGTCTACCGTGTTCCATCGGGGTGGCTTCCAACAAGCTGGTGGCCAAGATCGCCACCGATACCGGCAAGGCGAGAAACAAGGGGGAATCCTACCCGCGCGCCATCCTGGTAGTTCCGCCCGGCAGGGAAGCCGAATTTCTGGCTCCGCTGCCCGCCAAGGCTATGTGGGGTGTGGGACCCAAAATGGAAGCCAGCCTGGCAGAAATGGGACTGCACTCCATTGGAGAGGTTGCAGCCTGCCCCGAAGAGGTTTTAGTGTGCAAATTCGGCAAGTACGGCGCTGAACTGCACCTGCACGCGAAGGGGATCGACGACCGCCCGGTGACGGTGGAATATGAAGCCAAATCCATCAGCCAGGAGGTGACGTTTTCAAAGGATACCGCTGACCTGGTCTTCCTGCGGCGCAAGGTGAAGGAATTATCGTCCAAGGTGGGCTACCGCATGCGCTGCGAAGGGGTTTGCGCGCGGGTGATCCGGCTGAAACTGCGCTGGTCCGATTTCTCGACCCACACACGGCAGAAGGCACTTTCACAGCCCACCGACCAGGACGGGGTGATCGCGGAGACCGCGGAAGCGTTGCTGATGAAACTGTGGCAGAATGACTGCCCGGTGCGCCTGATCGGCGTGGGAGGTGCAAACCTGGTGGAACGCGCACACCAAATGACGCTGTGGGACACACCCAGCGAAAAGGAACGCAAACTGCTGACCGCGCTGGATGAATTGCGGGACAAGTACGGCAAGGGCGCCGTGCAGCACGGAGACCGCATCAAGGGCAAGGCTGGAAGCGGCAAATAGGAGGGCATCCCGGTCAATGGCTTGCGTTTTTGTTGGGGGTACTGATATAATTCGCTCGTTCGGAAAGCGCCACCGTAGCTCAGTTGGCAGAGCAGCCGCTTCGTAAGCGGCGGGTCAAGGGTTCGACTCCCTTCGGTGGCTCTGATTCATAGACATAAATTCGTTAGAGTAATCTAGCGAATTTTTTTAAGCAGGTCAGGGGTTACCTTGCAAAGGCAACCAGGACTCGCCAAAGGCGCTAAATAAATATTGCTTATCGATTAGTTGATTGTAAACGTCCAGCGCGCCGTGCTGCTTTGCTTCGCTCCAGTGCGGGTTTCCAGTTTCACCCTGGCAAAAACAAGGAACTTCTTCGCGTCGATGGCACCGCACACCAGCGTGT
>DAOUGM010000046.1:0-4689 GCA_034428895.1 Anaerolineaceae bacterium | reverse complement strand
TAAACCGTCTCGAATTTCTTGGTCAGATCGTTGGCGACTGCGCTTTTACGGTCGCCGTAAACTTCAATTGCATCCCGCATAAAATCGATCAGCCGGTAGGGACTTTCGTAGAATACCAGTGTGTGCGGTGAAAGCAGGTCGACTTCCAACCAGCGTTTGCGCGCCCCACTCTTGCGCGGTGGAAATCCGCGGAAGGTGAAACTGTGCACCGGCAGACCGGAAAGCACCAGCGCCATGATCAGCGCCGTCGGTCCCGGAATCGCGGAGATCGGGATGTCGTTCTCCAGTGCGCTGCGCACGAGAATGAACCCCGGGTCCGAGATCGAGGGTGTGCCCGCATCCGTCACCAGCGCCACGGTTTTGCCAAGTGCAAGTACTTCCATCACTTTCGGCAGTGCTCGTTCTTCGTTGTCTTCCCTGAAGGAAATTTGAGGTTTTTTGATCCCAAAATGCGTCAGCAGGAACCCGGTTTTGCGGGTGTCCTCGCTGACCACCACGTCCGCTGATTCAAGCGTAGCCAATGCACGCTGGGAGATGTCTCCCAAATTTCCGATCGGTGTGGATACAAGTACAAGCATTCCAAACATCCTTTCCAGGTCAGTATAACATGATTGATTTATCCAGCCTTACAAAAAAGCAGGTAACTTGTATTCATCCGGAATCGTTGTTATAATAAAATTACTTTATTAGGTATTATTTTATTACCATTTCTTCACCAAATCCGTCGTGTGAAGTAAGTTCTCAAAAAAAATAATTTTGTGCTCATTAAAGCATCGCGTCAGTAAATAAAATGGAGCTCCCATGATTCTTGATAATAAAACAGTATTGGACAACTCCCTGTTGAATAATTCTCTCGGCATCGACCTTGACGAAGTCCAGCCCGCCAATCGAAAAACCATCCTTGTGATCGATGATGAACTTGGCAATATTACATTATTAAAACGTATTTTTATCAACGAGGGTTTCAATGTTTCCGGCGCCACCAGCGGAAAGGAAGCCTTATCCAAACTGGTCAGTATTACCCCTTCCCTTGTGGTATTGGACCTGATCATGCCTGGGATGAACGGCGAGGAAACATTTGAAGCCATCCGCAAGGTCATGAACGTTCCGGTGGTGGTCCTTTCCGCGGTGGATCAAAAAGAAGAGATCATCCGCCTGCTCCAGAAAGGCGTCGATGATTACGTGACAAAGCCCTTCGACGATGCCGAGCTCCTCGCCAGGGTCAACGCCGTCCTCAGGCGCTCCGAACGCTCTTCTGCCATTAACGCCCTCGCTTTTCCCTCCATTGAATTGTCCATCGATGTGGAGACCTATGAGGTCACTTACCACAATACCCGGATCCAATTAACTGGAAAAATGTTCGAAGTGCTGGCCATCCTCGCCAGGAACGCCCCCAAGGTGGTCAATTACCAGGAATTGACGCACAAGGTTTGGGGGGAAAATACTCCCGCCGTCCGCAATCGCTTGAAATACCTGGTCTACCTCCTGCGCCAGGAATTTTCCAAGGTCGATGAAAAACATGAGGTCATTGAGAACATCGACCGCCTGGGATACAAACTATCCACCAATCAGCAATAAAATTAAAAAAATTACACGCTTGATTTATGATTTGCACATTGCTAAAATACTATAAGATTACCAACTATTAACTTACATGTATGATTTGACGTACTCCAATTCCATTCATCTTTGCTGCATTGTGTCCAACGGGAACACCAGTCGTTAAAAAAGGCAGGGTAATATGACTAATGGCGATTTGAAACCCGATCTATCAGGCGTTGATCTCGACCAGATTCAAACCACTGACCGCCCCCGCGTACTGGTAATCGACGACGAGCCGGATACCGTGGTCCTCCTCAAACATGTTTTTCTGCGGGAGGGATTTGATGTATCCGGTGCGTTCAGCGGCAAGGAGGCTCTTTCAAAACTCTCAGAGGTGAATCCCTCCCTGATCATCCTCGATGTAATGATGCCGGACATGGACGGCTGGCAAACCTTCGAAGAACTGCATAAACTCACCGACATCCCGGTCATTATTGTTTCCGCACTGGGTCAGACAGAGAATATCGTTAAAGCCCTACAAATGGGCGTTGATGACTACCTGACCAAACCCTTTAATAATGCTGAGGTGATCGCCCGTTCACATGCCGTCCTGCGCCGTTCCGGGATGCGCAAGGAAGTCAAACGCATGGTCTTTCCCGATGTCGAGCTGGTGGTCGATATGGAAACCCAGGAAATCTTCTACAAAGGCAAGCGCATCCAGTTGACCGGAAAGATGTATGAGGTTCTGTTGTTGCTTGCCAAGGGCGCTCCGCGAGTCGTCACCTACAACGATCTGACCATGCAGATCTGGGGTGAGACCAGCCTACCGGTGCGTAACCGCTTGAAATACCTGGTCTACCTCCTCAGGCAGGAGATGGAAAAAGTCGACAGTGAACATCCGATCATTAAGAACGTCGACCGCCTGGGTTACAAGTTGCTCACCGAAATCTGATCGTTCGGATTTTTCCTTTCAATCAGGGAGCTGCGCTCCCTGTTTTTTTTACTCACCCAAAGGACGGTATAATTTGGCGAGGAGAAAAAAATGGCAGCCATACCTACTCGCGACCGCATCGACCCGCAAAATACTGATACCCGTCCTCAACGACGCCCGGACTGGATCAAGGTCCGCGCCCCCTCCGGCGAGACCTACGACCAGCTGCAGCAGCTCATGCGCCGCAAGGCGCTGCATACCGTCTGCGAAGAAGCCGGATGCCCGAACATGGGGGAATGCTGGGGCAGCGGCACCGCCACTTTTTTGATGCTTGGCGATGTCTGCACCCGCTCCTGCCGCTTCTGTGATATCAAGCATGGACGTCCGGAGTTTCTGGACTGGCTGGAACCGGAACGCGTGGCGCAGGCGGTGAAGGACATGGACCTCAAACACGCCGTGATCACCTCGGTCAACCGCGACGAACGCCGGGATGGCGGTGCGCCGATCTTTGCCGCGGTCACCCGCCGCATCCACCGAATTCTCCCCGGTTGTTCCGTGGAGGTGCTCATCCCCGATTTCAAGGGCAGCCTGGAAGCCTTGAAGATCGTCATGGACGCCCGCCCTGAAATACTTAACCACAATGTGGAGACCGTCCCCTCGTTGTTCAAAACTGTACAGCCGCAGGACCACTACGAGTGGTCCGAAGCCGTCCTGCGCAACGCCAAGATGCTGGATTCCCAGGTGCTGACCAAGTCCGGCATTATGCTCGGTCTGGGTGAAACCATGGACGAGGTCAAGGTAGTGATGCGTGACCTGCAAGGTTGGGGGGTAGACATCCTCACTATCGGGCAGTACCTGCAGCCCAGCCGCCAGCACCTGCCCATTGAACGCTATTACACCCTCGATGAATTCGCCGAACTCAAACGCTACGGTGAGGAGATCGGCTTCCGCTGGGTCGAAAGCGCTCCCCTGGTGCGCTCCTCCTACCACGCCGCCGAACAGGTGCGCGCCCTGAGCACCATCCATCAACATTAATAAAGAGATGTCATAGCATTCGGGCTTTCCAAAACCCACTTGATATTGTCATTGCGAGGAGCCGCTTTTGCGACGAAGCAATCCCCAACAGCCTCTTCATGTCATTGTGAGCCTTACGATTAGGTGAAGCACGCAGTCCTGGCTGGTTGTGCCAGGAATCTCCAAGTAAATTGTGCCAAGAATCTCCAATGGTTATATCATTACCTCATGGATGATGCCTATTCAATCTATATCATCACGAATAAAAACCATACAGTCCTCTACACAGGTGTGACGAGCGATCTTTATAACAGAATTCAAGAGCATAAATTAAAAATTTACCCCGGCTTCACTGCAAAATACAATGTTTATAAACTTGTTTATTTTGAACAATACGGGGATGTAAATGAAGCAATTGCGAGGGAAAAGACTATTAAAGGTAGCTCAAGAAAACGAAAGATCAAACTGATCGATTCAATGAATCCAGGCTGGGAAGATTTATGGGAAAAGGAATTTGGCAAAGGAGAGAGCGGATCAAGTTCAGTGGAGATTGCTTCAACCTACGAGCACAGCAGGTTTCGCAAAGACAAGTAAATTTGGTGTCATTGCGAAGTCTTGCTCTTTGAGCCTGAAACCCGCAATCCATGTTGGTTGAATCTCGACTCCTTTACGAAGGATAGCCAAATAACCAATTCATAAATATTTCTTTACGTTCTTGGCGTTTTTTCAAGAAAACTATTTACACTCTCATCACCGCTTTTACCGCCAGGTCGAACATCAACTGGCGGTCATCCCCCCGCTTGTGCCAGGTGCGCCCGTCCCAGCCGTCGGGATGCACCAGGTCTCCGCCGTAGACCACCTGACCCAGCTTGATCTCGCGGAACTGCGCCACTGCGAAGAACGCCGCCGCTTCCATCTCCACCACCAAGCATCCTTGCTCGAGGCGCGCGCTACGTTTACCTTTCGTCTCGCGGTAAATCCCGTCCGTCGTCCACGTTTTCCCCAGGCTGTATTCCAACCCCATCTCCCGGCAGGTATCCTCCAATGCTTGCACCGCGGCGGGATGTGCTTTCACTTCAGCCGACGGCGGTATATAGTGATAAGAAGTACCCTCGTCCCTCACCGCCGAGGTGAGGATCACCGGATGACCTACCGCGGTCTCCTTGTTCAGCACTCCTGCCCCGCCGCAGACGATATACCGC
>DAOUGM010000045.1:0-29548 GCA_034428895.1 Anaerolineaceae bacterium | reverse complement strand
TTAGTAGCGGGGAGTGGATTCGAACCACTGACCTCCGGGTTATGAGCCCGACGAGCTGCCACTGCTCTACCCCGCATCGCGAGGTATATATTACCACTCCCTACCCACTCCGTCAACCCTGTCGTATTAGTTGTTAAACCAAAGTAGAAATGTCCCCTTTTACCAAAGTTAAAATGTCCCCATAACCGAAGGCAGGAATTGGACAGAGTATACAAAATGAGCGAAAAAGAGATCAAGAAAACAGAACTGATGAGCCAAGTGGCAGAGATAATAATCACCCAAAATAGCAGCTGAACACATGGAATTATGTGTTCGACTAATGAAATGGATATGGAGTAACACCAGGAAAAAGGTGCAGATGGTTTAATCCACAAAAGTCGAAGAAGGCTCAGCCACAACCAATTATGTGAAGAATTCAAGAAAATAGTAGTAGATATCGTTTTGGAAAGATATCGGGATTTTTGTCCAGCACTGGTCAAAGAAAAATTGGTAGAGACTCAGAAAATCAAGATATCAGATGACAGTGTTCGGAAAATCATGATCGAGGAAGGACTGTGGAATCAACGCCGAAGGCAAAAAATGAAAGTCTTGCAAATATGGGGACGGGGAGCCTGGTTGGGAGAATTTATCCCGCTGACTGATTTATAACCTTGAGGATCTCTCATCGCAATAGAAACAAGTTGACATCGTGTTCATCAAATCCATAATGATCAAATTAGAGAGGATTTGGCTAAAATTAGTTGACATGAATGATATATATAACACAAATATATCATATATTGTGATAAATATATTGACATAATATACTGTTATTGATACAATGAAACGGAAAAGAAATTATTCCCTTCTTTGCAACGCAAATGCCGTTTTTTGAATAACATGGAATGATGCTCGTTGATTTATAACCCGTTTTTGTTGAAAGGTTCAACGTTTTTTACCAAGTTATGCGAAGAATAATTTTTAAAGTTTACTATCACCAAAATAAAGGAGATGAGTTCAGTAGGAAATTTGACACAAGTAATATATTTACCGATTATCTTAGCAAGTTTTAAAAATATAAAAGGAGAGAAAAATGATTAAAAAGACTACGTTTCTTGTTGTATCGCTGTTGATGGTAGTTGCTTTGTTAGTTGCATGTGCTCCACAAGCTACTCCAGCACCTGAAGTTCCGTCTGGAACAGAAGCTCCTGCATCCGAAACTGTGGCTACTGAAGCACCTGCTCAAGCTGTAAAGAAAGTTGTGTTGATCGGCAACCAGCGCTTTGGCGATAAAGGACCGATGGACAGCATGGCTGCGGGTCTTGAGCAATGCGCTACAGATTTTGGTTATGAAGTCAAAAAAATTGAATCTGATTCCTCCTCTGCTTATGAAGAAGACGTTCGCGGAATGGCCAAGGAAGGTTACGATCTGGTTATCACTACTTTCCCTCCAATGACCGATCCTACCAAGAACGTTGCTGCAGAATTCCCTGAAATTAAATTTGCAGCCATCTATCAGTTCATCAACGTTGAAGGTGCGTCAATCCCCAATATTTGGGATACCGAGTTCCATGGCGAACAGGCTTTCTATTTGATGGGTGCAATTGCTGGAAAATTATCAGAAACCAAGATGGTTGGCATTGTCGATGGAAGCGAACAGCCGACCAACAACGCTCAGGTAAATGGTTTCATCAAAGGTGTCAAGGATACATGCCCGGACTGCAAGGTAAGTTTCGCGTATGTAGGCAGTTTTGAAGATCCTGCGAAGGCCAAAGAAATTGCATTAGCGATGATTGAAAGTGGCGTCGATGTCCTTCAAACGGATGCCGGCAACAGCCAAATCGGTGTGATTGAAGCCGCCATGGACAAGGGCGTTCTTGTTTCAGGTGATGTTGCTGATAACTCAGCCATGTACCCCGAAGGATTCATTGGTTTTGTGGGTGTCGATTTTGGTGCAAATGTCTATGAAGCCTGTAAATACCTTTCTGAAGACGCGTTCCCGGGTGGTACCCATGGCTTCATGAACCTGGCAAATAATGGCTACTATATTCCATATGAGGCACTCGAAAAATTCGGTGCAGCAAATACAAAATATTCAACTGCCGTTACTGAAGCCATCACTCTGGCTAAAGAACTGAGCGCCAAGATCGCCTCTGGTGAACTTGAAGTTGAATTCAACACTGAAGTACCTGTAAAAGAGTAATTCCCAAATTGAGGAAGAGGTAGTGAAATTCTTACCTCTTCCTCTTTCTGTATAATTAATTGATAAGCATGGTTTATTTGTTTACGGCATTTACTTAAGGAGACATGTGTGGGAAATGAATTAGCAATTAACATGAAAGGGATTCAGAAAGTGTTTCCGGGGGTGATTGCTAATCAGGATGTAAATCTGCAGGTTGCCTGTGGAGAAATTCATGGATTGATTGGTGAGAACGGTGCCGGAAAATCCACATTAATGAATATACTGTATGGGTTATATCAACCTGATGCAGGAACCATTGAAATTTATGGTAATTCTGTGTCTATAAAGAGCCCACAGGATGCAATCCGTTTGGGCATTGGTATGGTACACCAGCATTTCATGCTTGTGCCATCATTAACGGTACTTGAGAATATTATTCTTGGAAAGACCCCAAAAAAGTTAGGCCTAACTGACTATTCTCAGGCTCGAAGAACAATCGACGCTCTGTTAAATAAATATGGTTTTAAAATCGATTTGGACGCCCGCGTTTACCAGATTTCGGTCGGGCAAATGCAGCGAGTGGAAATCATCAAGGCGCTCTATCGCGGTGCGAAAGTCCTTATCCTGGATGAGCCGACTGCAGTACTTACTCCAACTGAGATCGATGAATTATTTGTGATTCTAAAAGAACTCGCAAAAGATGGCTGCTCGATCATATTGATCACCCACAAATTAAAAGAAGTCATGGCCATCACCGACAATATTACAGTCATGCGGAGGGGAGTGGTTACTGGTAATGTAAAGAGGGATGAAACAAACACCAAACAGCTTGCTAGTTTAATGGTGGGCAGGGAAGTAATATTTCGAGTCAAAAAAGAAGAATCCACACCCGCCGATACAGTATTGGAAGTCATCGATGCTAATGCAATCAATGACCGGGGGTTGCAATGCCTGAAAGATGTAACATTAACCGTTAGAAAAGGTGAGATCGTCGGTATCGCTGGTGTCGAAGGAAACGGGCAGACTGAATTAATTGAAATTGTTACTGGCATGCGGAATGTAAAATCCGGACGGATCAGACTTTCGGGAACGGATATTACCGGATATTCCATCATGCAGCGCAGAAAACTTGGCTTATCTCATATTCCTGAAAACCGTCTGGATGTTGGGGTGAGCAAAGATTGTAGTATCGAAGAAAACATGATCGTAAGTAATTACAAAACATCTCAACTTTCAACGTTTAATTTTCTCAGAAACAAATCTGTTGAAGAATTCTGCTGGAATTTAATCGAAAAATTCAACATTAAAGTATCAAGCAGTAAGGACCCTATCAGCTCACTCTCTGGTGGGAACATGCAGAAAGTGGTTATTGCTCGAGAACTTGATGCTGAGCCATGTCTTCTTGTGGCAGGTCAACCAACCCGTGGAGTCGATGTAGGGGCAATCGAGTTTATTCACAAACAGCTGATTCATATGCGGGATACCGGTGCTGGTATTCTATTGGTTTCGGCAGATATTGATGAAATTTTATCGCTTTCGGATCGCATTTGCGTTCTGTATGAAGGTGAAATTGTTGGCAGCTTTACAAACGAAGACATCGATGAAATCGAATTGGGCTTGTACATGACAGGTTCAAAAAGAAGTTAAGGAACACTCCTTTCACCTTACTGATATGAAATTTGGATCGGAGTCGGTTTGAAAGATATTTTCGGTAATATTAAAAGAACATCAGGTACGGTAGGGCAAAAAATCCTACTGGTGGTTGCTGCATTGGCCATTATTATGGTCATTCTCGCAATAACAGGCTTTAACCCCATGTCTGTGCTGCAAGGTATTGGACGCGGTTTCTGGAAGGATATAGGCGGAACATTGCGTTGGACTGCGCCGTTAATCTTTTGCGGCTTGGCTATTGCCATTCCATTCAGGGCTGGCGTTTTCAATCTTGGAATCGATGGACAATTGATGCTTGGTGCGGTAACATCCGCAGCTATCGGTCTGGCTTTGTTTGGCAAAATGCCTGATGTTGTTGTAATCATCCTCTCGTTACTGGGGGGAGTTGTTGCCGGTATGATCTGGGCATTAATTCCAGGTTTTTTCCGGGTGCAATGGGGCACTGATGAAGTGGTAACCACCTTATTGTTGAACTATATTGCCCTACTGTTTACTGATTTTCTCGTAATGGGTCCGCTTATGGGCGAGGGATCGACGGGTACTACTTATTCGACCGATTCGCTGGCAAAGGGATTGTGGCTGCCACGCATCATTCCTCAATCTGCCGCGAACATTGGATTAATCATTGCGATTGTTCTGGCAATTATCGCTGCGGTCACGCTTTTTAAAACGACACTTGGATATGAGATCAAACTCGTTGGAACGAACCCGTTATTCGCCCGATATGGAGGTGTCAGGTCGAAACGAGTCATCCTGACCACATTCCTCATCAGTGGCGCCATTGCCGGGTTGACCGGCGCGATCGAGGTCTTCGGCGTTCACCATCGTTTTCCAGGAAGGTTTAATACCGGACTTGGATTTGATGGTGTTGTAGTCTCGCTGCTGGCAGGGAACAATCCGGTAGGTATCATATTTTCAGGTTTCCTGTTTGGATTGCTGCGTAACGGCGCGATGAATATGGAACGCGTCACAGAAATTCCACGCGCAATGATCGATATGGTTCAGGCGATCATTGTATTGACTGCAACCGGCAAGTTTGTTCTGCATAAATATAAAAAAAGAAAGGTGCAGCTACAGACTGCTCCGGAAACAGGCGACAAGAACAATAATGTGGAGATGGCAACAGAGAAAAATGAATTTCCTGCAGGGGAGGAGAGAAAGCAATGACATTGTTAAATCTCCTAACTCCCGAATTGCTTGCCGCCTCCATCAGAATTGCCACCCCATTGGTGCTTGCGGCTATGGGTGGGATCCTTTGTATCAAAGCAAAAGTGTTCAATATTGCACTTGAAGGTTTTATGCTGATCGGTTCGTTCTTTGCTGTGGTGGCTATCGAATTATCAGGGGGCAATGTGTGGATTGGCTTGCTGGCAGGTATGGTTTCAGGTATTGTTGCCAGCCTGGTTTATTCATGGTGTGTCATCAAACTATCTACTGATCAGGTTATTGCCAGTATCGGTATGAATCTGCTTGCTCTAGGTTTGACCGCTTCATTACTGAAAATCATTTATGACACTTCTGGTACGTTCAGGCCAACAATAATAAACAAAATTCCGGATATTGAAATACCGTTGCTGGCGCAAATCCCCATACTTGGTCCGGCATTAGGTAAACACTCGCCCATTGTGTATATATCTTTTGCCATTGTAATTATTACATATCTGCTGATGATGAAGACGCCCTTTGGGCTTGCAGTTCAAAGTGTGGGCGAGTGTGCAGATGCAGCGCGTACAGCAGGTATCCGACCTGAAAAAATACAATTTCTATCCATCACATGGAGCGGTGCGTTGTGCGGCCTTGCAGGTGCTTACCTGTCGTCCATCCTGGTATCACAATTCATAGAAAACATGGTACAGGGAAGGGGTTTCACAGCATTTATTGCAATTGTGTTTGGTGGAAATAATCCATTCTTTACTTTCCTGGCTGCTTTGTTGTTTGGTTTTTCAGAAGCGTTAGGAATTCGTATTGAGCTTTTGGGTATGGGATTACCGCCTTCGATCTTGAAGATGTTCCCGTACATTCTGTCTGTCCTTGTGCTCGTAATCTCATCCATCGTGAGGTCACGCAGGCGGATGTCCGCATCCAAATAAGGACAAGCATACTGAAAGAGACTCCTCAATCTTTCAGTAAGTATAGAAAAACTCCCTTAAACTTGATCTCCTGGTTTGAGGGAGTTTTCGTATTCTCTTGAATAATTCAGATATTACATGGGCTCTCTTGTTAATTGTTTAATGAGTACCTTATGTTCAGGGTATTTGGCTACCAGATCTTTCCTTTTCCCCAGAGTAAAATCCCTTGCGTCGAAGCCGGGCGACATTGAAGCTGCCATAAAGGCAAAACTTCCGCCAGCAAGAACGTGAGATCCCTGCCATGTTCCTTGTGGCACTGTATGCTGGACGGTGTGCCCGTGCATGATGTCCGATCCGAGAATCAAGATCTGCGAGGATCCATCGGGATAAAGAAGCAGCATTTCTACAGGATCGCCCAGGTAAAAGTGGTATGTCTCGTCAGTTTTTAACTGGTGCATGGCTGAAAAGCAGCCTTCTCTATTTTCAAGTAAAAAATAGATCAGGGAGTTGACTGCACGATTGCCATCGTAACGGTCAGGTAAAGCGGAATTAGCAATCGAATCTTCCGATATATATGTTTGGAAAAATAGACCCCCCTCGTCGGGAATTTCTTGAAAATTATACCTGGCCTTGATGAACTCAAGCAAAGGTTGATTATTTTCGTTTTTCAAGGCGTAGCTCCTTCCTGGAGTATACATTGCTAAAAAATTAATACGGCGTAGCCCCGGCATCAACGTTTATGCTTTGACCGCGAATGATTGCAGAAGCATCAGAGGCGAGGAATGCCACGATCCTGCCGATTTCGGACGGTTGAACAAGTCTTCCAATTTGCGGGGGAGCAAAAGATTTCATGATCCCTTCCACATTTTCATTACTGTTCTCGCTGGCTACCCATTTGGCGACATCAAGCAGCATTTCGGTTTCCGCTGCACCTGGGCATACGGCATTGACATTGATATTGTACGGGGCAAGCTCGAGAGCCAGGTTTCGTGTCATATTGATTACAGCCGATTTCGCCGCATTGTAATGAAGCTGGTTGGGGAAACCAACCTTTCCTGCGTTGGAGGCTATGTTTACGATATTACCGCTGTATTTTCCGGCAATTGCCTGCCTGGCAAATTCCTGGCAGCAAATAAATGTGCCAGTGGCGTTGACTTCGAAAACTTGCTTGTATTCGGTGAGCGGGATTTTCATAAATTCATTCATACGGGTGATTCCGGCATTGTTAACCAGAATATCAATTTTTCCAAAGCTTTTGATACCCGTCTCGAACATTTGATGAACACTTTCAGGATCGGTTATGTCTACATAGCAGGAAATTGCTTTGCCACCTGTTTGGGTGATAAGTTTGGCGGTTTCGGCAGCCTGTGTTTCAGCGATATCTGCAATGAGTAAGGTTGCTCCTTCTTCCGATAACACCTGTGCGATTCCCCTGCCCATACCTCGCCCAGCCCCAGTAACCAATGCGATTCGTCCTTTGAGTAATAGTTCCATCTTTCTCTCCTTCCACTAATAGATCGGATTGGTGAAGATTCCCCCCTCAACCAGCAACAATTCTCCGGTGATGAACCTGGCGGCATCACTGGCCAGGAAGAGACAGGCATCGGCAACATCTTCAGGTTCACCTATCCGGCCTAATGGCACTTTACTCATCCAACTGGACACACCCTCAGGCCAAGCTTGCGCCAGTTCTGGAGAGTTGATCAGACCAGGTCCAACCGCATTTACGCGGATACCGTATCTGCCTAATTCGAGTGCTGCGGTTTTTGTAAACATCGTCACACCCGCCTTGGCTGCTGTGTAATGACAATGACCGGGAGCAGGATTGATGGCAGACAAGGAACTTATATTTACAATTGCGCCCTTTCTACCGGCATTAACCATTCTTCTGGCAGCAGCCTGGGTACATAGAAATACTCCTTTTAGATTAATATCAAGCATTTCATCCCATTCGGCTTCTGTCATTTTCAATAAATCTGAGTGCGGATATGTACCAGCATTGTTCACCATGACGTCGATAACACCCAGCTTGTTGCCAACCTGGTCGAACATGATCTCAACATCTGTAGAACTCGAAATATCCCCGCGTACTATTATGGTTTTACGACCTATTTTATTAATATCAGCTTCGATCTGTAGAGCTTCATCTTTATGTGAATTGTAATGGAGGGCAACATTAGCACCAGCCAAAGCAAATCTTTTGGCAATGCCGGCACCGATTCCTCTAGAGCTTCCAGTGACAAAGACAACCTTACTTGTGAAATCCAGTAATTTGGAAGGTTCAGGGAATTCCATTTATCACTCCTTTTCTATTGATGATTATGGATTTCATATCCAAGATAATCACCCAGTGCTGTTGAAAGGATTTCAGAAACATTGGATCGATTAATGGCGACGTGATGTTCAAAACCGTTGGTGCAAATGTATTTTACAAGCTGCTCGAGATGGGGAATCTCAAGTACACCATATGCACCGAATGAATCCAGTGAATCATCTGTGAATTTTCCTTCACCGGTATATGCTCTGATTTTTCCAGTGAAGTCGTCAGTAGTGAGTTTGAAGAAAGTTACTGGTGAAGTGGCAATTCTGCCTTCAATAACACCTTCCGATATTTCTGGACCGAGGACACTCTTCAGAATTCCGTGCTTGCCCACCTTTATTGGGGTCTTGCCATTTTTTGCGAACATGCATTTTGGCAGGTTCGAACAGTGGAATACAACACATTTGTCGGGGTTATTGCCGTAATTGTTATTCCAGTCCACAATTGCGCTGGGGTTGCCTGAAGCCAGTTCCAGGGCATACATGCTCAACGCACCGGTGATATCCGTTTCGCATGCACTCGGGACCATTGTATTACTCATCATGCTCATCATCAAACAGGGAGCTATGCCGTAATTCTCTTCGATTGCTGACCAGCACTGAATGGCGTTGGCATTCAACTGGTTTTCTTTCATCCATTGCTCAATAACAACATGTAGGCGAGCCATTTTTTCAACAGTGGTCGGTTTAATATTCTGTACCGGAAGATATTGGTGGATCGCTTCGATTTGCTGTTTGACGACGGTACTGTCAGCAGTAAATTTTTCAGTGCGGGCGATGATATCCATCAAATCAATGGGTTCTACGCTAATACCGTGTGCTTCGAGCACTTTCTCGCTGAAGCGTACAGTGTTGAAAGCGGGGGGACGGGTTCCAATGAGGCCAACTCTTGCCGAGCGCATTCCTTTAACCACTTTACAGACAGCAGCAAACTTTTGCAGGTCTTTTTTAAATTCATCCTGGGTGGGATCGATGACGTGTGAAGTGGTTAAGCTATATCTAATGCCATACTGGTAAAGTGCATTGCAGAGTGAAATTTTTCCACAATAAGCGTCACGTCGGTGCAGGTTATCCATCCCTTCGATCTCATCACTGAACGCATGTACCAGTACGGGTACATTTAATTTTGACCAGCGGATGGCATTGGCAACGCTTCTCTCGTCACCAAAGTTTGGTAAAGTAACGATAATTCCATCGATTTTATTCCGATTTTCATCCAATAATGCTGCACATTTTCTGGAATCCTCAATAGATTCGATGCATCCGTATTTAGTATCGGACGGAGATAATGTAATAACGTTGAATCCTTCTGACTTCAAAACTTTGATAATTAATGGCATTCCAGTTTCGCACAAGTGGCCAGGGAAGAAATTTCGGTTACTACCAATTAATCCAACTGTGATCATGGTCCTTCTCCTTTTATCTTTAATCCTTGGTGTTATGAATGGATGCAAACGAAGGATGTCTTTTTTGCGACGAAACCTCCGAATGCATCCACTCTACCGATAATCTATTTCAGTACCGCTAAGAATTCTGAAGTGAATCTACATCGTGTTCAAGAAAGAAATTCTATTTGAACATGGCGGGTGTAACGTACTTAATGCCTTTTTCTGCTTTCATCTTATCCCATTGTGAGAGTAAGACAACGGCGAGGCTGGCTGCTTTGCAGGCTTCATATTCTCCGATGTGGTTAAATTCGTTCGTGATACGATTATCGATTACAGTGCTGATGAAGCCGGCTCGTAGTTTAAACAGGCTTGACAGTACAAGCAGTGTGCTGGCTTCGCCTTCGAAGTTCACAATCCCGGCACGGTTGTAGTCTGAGACAATGTTATCCCAGCCAGACTGCCAGTAGTCGTTGAAGCATGGGCGAGCTTGTCCAGCGTAAAATGCGTCAGCGGAAGCGCCGATTCCAACATAGTATTTGTAACCGAGCATTTCGCAGGCATCGATCAATGCCATGGTGACTTCCCAGTCCGCAATGGCGGGATATTCAGGCTGAATGTAGCATTTGGTAGTACCATCACCGCGGATCATGCCCGTATTAATGATCATGGATCCGCATTCAATTTCTTTTTGTAAAGCCCCTGTAGTTCCTACGCGGATCATTGTTTTTGCGCCGCTTCTGGCCAATTCTTCAACTGCGAAACTCATTGCAAGGTCGCCAATACCGGTGGAAACAATAGAAATATCGACACCTTGATATGTCCCGCGGCAATTCCGATATTCGCGATTGTAACTGACTTCACGGAATGAATCCCAGATTTTCTGGCAATTATCATTTCTTTTCGGGTCGGTGGGGAGCAAGACAAATTCTGAGGTATCACCAGACTTGATGCCCGTAGCCAGGTGTTTTTCACCGGGCATTAATGGGAGATCGGCAGTTGCGTTTTCGCCAGCAATAGTGGTTTTGTCGGGTCGATTCATGGTTTTTCTCCTTTAATTAAATAATAACTTGATCTATAGTTAAAAATATTCTTGACTTGTTGTATTTTATCAATTATTGTTTATTAAGTCAACGAAAATATCACATTATATGATATAATAGCGTTATATATATCAAAAAGAGGCGAAAATGGATATTGCTGAGCGGCGCGATGCAATTTTTAATTACATTCTCAAAAAGAATTCAGTAACGATCACAGAATTAAAAGATAAATTCGGGATCAGTCTAATCACTGTCCATCGTGACCTGGATCATCTCGATAATGAAGGATATATACGAAAAGTCCGTGGGGGGGCTGAAGTCAATTCTATTGGCAATTTCGAAAAATCTCTTCTCTTTCGAGCCACTCAGAATATCCGTGAAAAGAAGTTGATTTCCTCGTATGCGGCGAATTTTATTCGCGATGGCATGACGATACTCTTTGACAACAGCACGACAGTACTCACATTAATGCCCTATCTCGTTCGGTTCAAGAACTTAACCATCATTACCTATTTTGAAGACATAATTGCTGAATTATCAAAATCTGTTTATGACTGTAAATTGGTTTGCCTTGGCGGTGACTATTCAAGAGTTCATCGTTGTTATGTTGGTCCATTTGTAGATGAGAAATTGACCTCAATTCACGTTGATGCTGCGTTTATTTCTGCTGCGGCTTTAAATCCAGTTTTTGGGATCATGCAGCATTATTCAGATGAGTGTAACCGAAAACAACTGATCATTAACGCTTCGGACGAAACGAATCTGCTGATCGATAACTCGAAGATCATGAAAAAAGCATTGTTTACAATTGCACCTCTATCCAAGCTGAATCGAATGATTACAAATGCTCCGCTCGATGATGCAATCATCAAGCAAATACAGGATACTGGTATTGAACTTCATCTTGTTTCACCGGCACAGGAATGAAACAGAAGTCGAGTTTTATTATTATTTAAAGGAGAAAGAGAAATGAGTAATTCGATGGACTGGAAAAAAATCAACAAAGAATCCAAAATGGTCATCTATGCTATGGACCACGCTGCGGTCTTCGGTAGTTTACCGGGATTGGAAAGGCCTGATACCTTGTTCAGAAAACTCGCCCCCTGGACTGACGCTATTCTTACCTCTTATAATTCTTATCGGCAATGGGGCAATATTATTAACCAAAAGGCTGGTCTCCTTCGCTGTGATGGTGGCTGGTCACCACTGCAGGATACTCCCTTCAACAACTTCAATCTCTACCTTGATTGCGACGATGCCAAGGCTCTTGGTGCAAAAGGTGTGATCTGCATGGCAATTTTTGGCGATAAACAATCTGAGGTCACATTAGCGAATGTTGCGAAACTTGCTCAGTCTGCCAAGAAAAATGGTTTGTTCCTTGTTGGTGAAGTATTATTTTCGCGCCCAATTTCCATTAAAGAAAGATGCCAGGCGATCCGCATTACTACCGAGTGGGGTGCTGATATTATCAAAACTGAATACCCGGGGAACGTCGACGAATTTCACGAAGTCCTGCAATCAACCTATGCACCTGTAGTCGTTCTGGGTGGACAAAAGAAAAACGATCCAAAGGACATCCTGGACATGATCTCCAGTGTCATGAAAGCAGGTGGAAATGGTGTGGCTATTGGGCGCAATGTTTGGCAGCAGGAGAATCCAGAAATTCTGGCAAAAGCAATCTCCTCCATCGTACATAAAGATATGGAGCCTGCAGCCGCCTTTGCCGACGCGCAGCCACTCTAATAATTATTTATCAATTATGAAAAAGATTGAACAAAACTAATTAGGAGGTAAAATGCGAACCGTATCTTGGAGTGACGGAAAGGTCGTACTGATCGACCAGACAAAACTACCGTCCAAATTCGAATTGATTAAAACAGATGACATATCCCGAATTGCGACAGCCATAAAGCGCTTGGAAGTTCGTGGTGCACCTGCCATTGGGGTGACAGCAGCTTATGCAATGGCTTTATCAGCTTTGCAATCAAAAGAAAAAGATCCAGAAAAATTACTTCTTGAAATCAAAAAGACTCGCGATTTTTTGGCCACTGCACGACCAACGGCAACCAATCTTTTTTGGGCTATCGATCATATGCTCAAGTTCGCTAATGAAAAGGCGGCTGGCGGAGAGAAGAATCTTGGTGAAGCGATGCTTTCTGAAGCTGAAAGATTGGCTGACGAAGATGTGAATCGAAATCAACGACTTGCGGAATTTGGCGAATCATTACTTCCTGATGGTGCCCGTGTGCTAACCCATTGTAATTGTGGCCCATTGTGTAGTGTCGATATTGGTTCGGCTACTGCACCAATGATCCTCGCTCACCAAAAAGGCAAAAAAGTCCATGTTTATACCGATGAGACCAGGCCAAGGCTGCAGGGTGCAAAACTGAATGTCTGGGAACTGGATAATGCGAAAGTGCCTTACACTCTGATCACAGATAATACAGCGGCATTTATTATGCAAAAAGGGCTTGTGGATTTTGTATTTATTGGTGTGGATCGTGCAGTAGCTAACGGCGACTTGGCGGCAAAAATCGGCGTTTATGGATTATCGGTGCTGGCAAAATATCATAATATTCCATTCTTTGCGGTTTCACAAACCCCGACTTTTGACCTGGATACACCCGATGGTGAACACATAGTTGTTGAGGAACGTGATCCGGATGAAGTACGGAAGATTAACGATCAATTGATTACCTTGCCCAATGCGAATGTGCTGAACTATGCATTTGATATAACCCCTCATGAAAATATCACAGGTTATATCACAGATGCAGGAATCATTTATCCGCCGTACAAAGAAAATTTTAAGAAGATTCTTGGGTAAATAAGAAAAATCGATCAAATGGAGTGTTTTATTTTTGAAGGAGGATTATCATGACTGAAGAAATTAACTATACTTCTGAAGAACCCTTAACTGAAGATGGGCGTCAGTGCTATCTTCACATCAAAGAAGGCGATATTTCCAGATATGTGCTTCTTCCCGGTGATCCAAACCGTATACTTTTGTTCAAGAAGCTTTGGTCTTCTTACAATGAAATTGCATATGTTCGTGAATATCGCACAGTAACAGGGGATTACAAAGGCACACCCATCAGTGCCACTTCCACTGGAATTGGAGACCTTGCCACAAGTGTTGCCCTGGAGCAATTAGCGCGAGCGGGCGCAGATACCTTCATTCGGGTTGGATCCTGCGGCTCACTTCAAGCCGATGTTCCGCTGGGAACGTTGATCATCAATACTGGTATGATCCGTGATGATGGAACTACCAAGGCCTACATCCAACCCGAGTATCCTGCTCTGGCCAGCTGGGAAATTGTCATGGCATTGATCGATTCATGTGAAAAACTAAAAAAACCATATCGGGTTGGCATTGGCGCATCTGCGGATGCTTTCTATGCCGGACAGTCGCGACCTGGTTTCAAAGGATACTGGCAATCCTGGTGGGATCATAAAATTTCAGATTTGCAGAAAGCCGGCATTCTCAACTGGGAAGGCGAAGCAAGTACCGTGATGACACTTTCAAGCCTTTACGGCTTGCGAGGTGGATTTATCTCTACCGTGGTTGCGAACCGAATTACTCATGAATGGGGATACGTTGGAGAGGAAGATGCATGCCTGGTAGCTAGCGAGGCTATTGCGCGCCTTGCTGAATGGGACCAAATCAAGCGAGATAAAAATATCAAGTTTGTCACACCGCGCATGTTTATGGATTAACTTTTTTTCATGGCATCGATACAACCAGGATGACCCCCTGGTTGTATCGATGTTTCATGACCTAATCAATTAGGAATATAAATAAGTAAGTAAACTCCATATATAGATGCATTTGTTTTCTCCTCGCGGGAGGACAGCGAATTATTCCCAAAGAATAATCAGAATGATGAGGTTTCAGTATGGTCAATAAGTACACTATTGGACTAGATGTTGGCACAAGTGGAAGTAAGGCCGTCCTATATGATATTAATGGTAAGGCTCATTACTCCTCTTATGCTGGTTACAATCTGGTTTCAGTATCGGAGGGAATGGCGGAACTGGATTCATGTCTTGTCTGGGAGAAAATTCAGGGATTGATTCGTCAGTTGACGAATAAAGTACCAGCTCAAGAAATTGAAGCAATCTGCGTGTCAAGTCTTGGCGAAGCAATGGTTCCAGTCACTGAGGATAGAAAAATCCTTGCCAATTCGATCCTTAATATGGATTCTCGAGGTCATGAATACCTTACCTCACTTAGTCAGGGAATTGGAAGTGAGGAAGTTTACCGACTGGCCGGCGACCAACTATCGAATAGCTTCAGCTTAACCAAGTTAATGTGGATAAAAAATTATGCTCCTGAAGTGTATCGTGCGGCGGACAAATTCCTCCCGTGGAACGGGTTTATCCCCTTCATGTTAGGCGGAGAAGCGTGTGTTGATTCATCCCAAGCAAGCAGAACCTTGATGGTCGACCTGGACCGAAATAAATGGTCGGAGAGAATCATCATGGCAGCCGGAATCGATGAAAGGAAATTACCTTCCATCCATCCCACCGGGATAATTATTGGAAATGTAAATCCGCGAGTGTGCGATTCGCTGGGTTTGGAAGCGAATACAAAGATCGTACTAGGTCCACATGACCAGGTTGCCAATGCAGTTGGCTGCGGAATTACAACGCCAGGACAGGCAATGATCAGCATGGGCTCTTTTTTTTGTATTGTTCCACTTTTCATTTCACGCCCGCAACCAAAGGAAACGTATCGATATTGCATTAACACCGAGCCATATGTTTTGCCTGACAGCTTTGTTTCAATCATTTATAACCAGGGTGGATTATTATTCAAGTGGTTTCGGGAAACGTTTGACGTATCGTTCGGACAGGATTCATCCAAAGGTGACCGCTTTGGAATGCTGGAGAAGGAATTACCAGCAAGTCCGAGTAACATCCTTGTGCTGCCGTCGTTTTCGCCCATTGGATCTCCATATAACATTCAAACGCCGAATGGTGTCATTACTGGTTTATCATTGACCTCTCGGAGGGGAGATATTCTCAAAGGAATTTTCCAGGGAGTGATTTTTTATCTCTACGATCGAATCAGGAACCTGCCGGAAATTGGTATTACAACAGACAGGTATGTGGCTGTTGGCGGCGGTAGCAGATCAGATGCATGGGTTCAGATTTTTTCTGATGTATTAGGGGCTGAGGTGCAGAAGCCCGTGATAATTGAATCGGCAACACTGGGCGACAGCATAATTTCGTGGGTATCTCTTGGAGAATACTCATCCTACCTTGATGCTTGCCAAAACATCATAAAGATCGAGAAAAAGTATTCTCCGAATATGAGGTTCAACCTGCAGTATATGGAATTGTTCGAGAAATATATCGGACTTTGGAAACGGGAATTTCAACCTGTTTCAGAACATCAGGGGTAGGTAATACCAGTTCAGCCTGTTAAATGTTATAGACACTCAATGTGATTTTCATCCTTGTTTGAATCCGCCTTATATATTGTTTCACGCGGTTTAGTAATAACACAAATTCCTGGTTTGGAAATGACTGCGGCTTTCAAGAAAATGCCGCGATCTTTCTGGTGAAGGTGGGTATTTCCCCTGGGGAACAATCAGGCGGATGCCAGGGTAAGGTTAATCCTATCTGGTCAGAAGAAAACGAGTTCATGAACTCCGGCCTTCGGTCGAAACCTGGTGTGCCCGCCGCTGCGATATTCTCGTGTTAATGGTATCGCCCCCATTTTTTTGATATTCATATTCAACACAGCATTACGAGATGGCATTCTGGTAATTTCAGGAGAGATTTTGCTATCGGTACAGCAATATATCAAGATATTTTAGGAAGATCTTTTTGACCGATAAAATTTGGCACAAATTATGAAGAAAGGTAAATCAGTCTGTTGATTGAAGAAAGGAGAGGGTCTAGGTTTGTTCCTTTCGATTACAATAGAGCTATTCTTTTTCCGAGGTTTTTTATGACCGAACGTAATCCTGTACCATCCTCCTGGTGGCAAAAGATAAAATCAGAATTCGGCAAATTTGAGTTTACGCGCAGAACCGCGCAGGATTTTGCGCTGGTTCTCGTTGGTGCCCTGATTCAGGCATTTTCCATGCGGCTCTTCCTGGTGCCGGGGCAGCTCGTCAGCGGTGGGATCAGCGGTTTATCCCAGATCGTCAACCATTTTATTAACTTCCCCATCGGGGTGATGGTATTCATTGGCAACATTCCGCTGTTCATCCTGGGCTGGCGCCATCTTGGCGGACCGCGCTTTGCGCTGCGCACGGCCATCTCTGTGGGTGCATTTTCTCTTCTTACTGATCTTTTGGTGTTGTTCATCCCTGCCAGTGGGATGACGCATGATAACGTGCTCAACGCGCTTTTCGGCGGGGTTCTTTTGGGCATCGGATTGGGTCTGGTGTACCGAGGAGGTGGAACCAGCGGTGGATCGGATATTCTGGGCCGCGTTCTCAATCACCGCCTGGGCATTTCAATCTCCCAGGCCTATCTTATTACTGACACCGTCGTTGTTCTGGCAGGCGGCTTTGCCTTCTCCTGGGAAAAGGCGCTTTACGGCATGGTCGTCATTTATGTCAGTGGTTTGGCTGCAGAAATGATCTCTGAGGGCTCGAGCGTCTTCCGCACGGCGATCATTATTACCGAAAAATCCAAAGAGGTGGCCAAAGAGATCATGGATGCTCTCGAACGCGGTGTGACCGTACTCTCAGGCACGGGTGCATACACCGGTGAAACGCGCCCGGTGCTCTATTGCGTGATCACGCGTTCAGAGGTCAATCAATTGAAGGAATTGGTCAAGGATATCGATCCGGATGCCTTCATGGTCATCGGCGAAGCACACGAAGCCATGGGAGAGGGGTTTAAACCGCTGAAGTAGAGTTAACGCAGGAAGCGCAGTATGGCGCCGGTAATAATGCCAAATTGCCCCAGGTGGTAGGTGAGATGAACGTAGCTTTGACCGTGCTTCACAGGACGGGTAAAGCGGTTGTATGCCAGCAATGTATCCGAAACATAGAACAGCACTCCACCGCAAGCCGCGAAAATGCCGGGCAACCCATTCCACTCAGGGCGGAAGAGGGTGATCAAGGCGGAGAGCAGCATCAGTGAAAGCGTAATTCCGTATATGGTGGCGGCAGAAAGAAAGCGTTTCCTGCGAGGTACCTTTAAAACGCCTGGTCGGATCAATTGGAATGCGCGGGCAGCCGAAACCCCAACCAGGATGGCTGCCAGCATAACCCCCACTGTCAACGGTGCGGGGTTTTGGTTGAAGCCGACCAGGTATGCAACTTGTGCCAAAAGGAAACTCCCCAGTCCGATCATAAAATAACGCGGGTTCAGCATCAGTGCCACATCGCCTAAAAGCGAAAAGCAAAGGGCGAGTCCGAACCAGAACATATCCCCCTGCCAGCCGGTGAGCTGCAGGCTCCACACGATCAGGAACAACATCGTGGCGGGTTTGGCAATGTAAAGACGTTTTTTCCAGCCTTTCCAGGTGGAAGCCCAATCAAGTAATGCAAAACCGGCCGCTGCGAAAAATGTCCAATGGACCAAAGGATCATTCCCTCGCAGATTCGTATCCAAGCAGGCTGAGCGCATCCGGGCTGTTGCGCCAGTTTTTGTTTACTTTCACCTTCAAATCGAGAAAGACCTTGCGCCCGCTCATGGCTTCGATTTCCTGGCGGCTGCGAGTACCAATGTTCTTGATCATCTCCCCGCCTTTACCCACCAGTATTCCTTTCTGTGAATCGCGTTCGACAAATAAGGTAGCCTCGATATATGCCTTATCGTCCGGGCGCTCCTCGTAGGACTCGATCTGTACGGCGACGCAATGGGGAACTTCATCCCGCACGAACATCAGTACCGATTCACGGATCAATTCGGCAGCAATATCCCGTTCATACGTATCGGTTATAGTGTCGGCATCATAATAGAATTCACTATTTGGAAGATTCTCGATGATCAAATCTCTCAAGGTTTCGATGCTCTTTTTGTTTTGTACTGAGAGCTCAAGGATGTCTTTGGCGGGGAAGAGTTCCAGCGCCTGGCGTTTTCGTTCCAGCAAAGTTTCAGGATTTGCCAGGTCACATTTGGTCAGCCCCATCCAGGTGGGAGGTAGTTTCTTGATGGATTTCAGTTTTTCGGCAATTAGCTTGTCCTCATTGGTAAACGGCACGCTGGCATCCAGCAGCCAGAGGATGATATCTGCGTCAAGTAATGCCTGGGTGGCATCCTCGTTCATGAAATCGCCGAGTTTATGCTGCGGGATGTGCAACCCGGGTGTATCGACGAAAATGACCTGGGCTGAGGGGAGGGTGAGTATCCCCAGCTGACGTTTGCGTGTAGTCTGCGGCTTGGGCGATACCGCCGCAATCTTTTGTTCAAGCAGGGCATTGATCAGTGTGGATTTTCCCACATTCGGGCGTCCGATGACCGCAACAAAGCCGGCACGTGTGATCTTCTTTTCTTCCATAGCTTCATCCTCCAATTTGTTCATTTTCCACTGGCATTAGATCTTGCGAAAATTTCCTTTTGCTATTGGCGATGATGATCCCGCCCAAAATCATGATCCCCCCTGCCAGGATCCGCCAGTCGACTGTCTCATGCAGAAGGATTGCCCCCATGGAGACGCCCACCAGCGGGAACATATACGTGGTCATGCTCAAGCGTGAAGGTCCAATCTCATTAAGCAATGTATACCAGGTAATGCTGGCATAAAAGGATGCCAGCAAGCCGAGGAAGAAAAAGGCCAGGTATGTGACAGGTTGAACAGGAAGGGTGAACGGTGATTCAAACGTAAGCATCATTGGAACCACAAAAACCAGGCCAAACAACATCTGTCCCAGGGCTTGATCCTCCGGTTTTACGCCGGCGCTTTTCAAGCGCGAAAAAACCGAGCTCATGCCGTAACTGAATACAGCAATGACCACTGCAATGATTCCCAGTGTCTGATTGGTTGCATCACCATCGATCCGTTTTGCCATGAGCAGGAGCACTCCGCTGAACCCAAGGATCAGACCAATGACACGGCGGGTGTTGAGTCGTTCTTCCTGGATGAAGAGCGAAGCCAGCAGTGTTGTGATGAGTGGCTGGGTCGAATTAATGATCGATGCCATCCCGGAGGATATATGCTTCTCGCTCCACGATACCAGAACCAAAGGAAATGCGATGTTGAAGAACCCAAGGAACAAATACAGCCACCAATATTTTAGCGGAAATCCTTTACGTTTGAAAACAAAAAAGATTGCCAATGCTACGGCGGCAATGAACAACCTGAAAAATACGACACCGAAAGGACCAACCTCTTGAAGGCCGATCTTGACCCAGAAAAATGTCGACCCCCAGATCAATCCCAGGGCGATGAACCTAAACCAGTTTTTGAGCGACAATCTTGTGGCCCTCTTTTTCCAATAAAAATTGTTTGGTAGCGATGCCGTTTGCTCCTGTATATCCAGTGAGGGCCCCTGAAGCAGCGACTACCCTGTGGCAGGGAATGATAATGGGTAATGGATTACTGGAAAGCGCGCCGCCAACTGCACGGCTGGCGTTGGGTTTTCCAAGCAGTTTAGCAATTTTCCCGTAAGTCCATACACCTCCATATGGGATCGAATTTGTTAATTCAAGTACGTCCCTTCGAAATCCGTTGATGGATGACCAATCCAGCGGAAGGTCGAAAGTGATTCGCTTGCCGGCAAAATATTCCAACAGCTGTTCCCTTGCATGGACTAAAAGTTCAGCCTCTGAGGATTCTATTGAAGGAGGTGGTGTTGCGCATAGTATGACGGAAGTGATGCCTTTGATGCTGCCTGTGACGGCAATATTTCCGATTGGGCTGGAAAAAAATATCATTTCATTCATAAATTGCTCTGTTCGGATCAGTAAATTTATCGTAGGGGAAGCGTAGGTTAATAGTCAAGTAATCGTGGAGGATTATTGATAACATATTCATAGGGCGACTTCTTTTCTTCTCCTCCTTAGTAAAGAGAGCCGGGGTCGGCGTCCCCGGCTCTCGATGATTCTACCACAATCAGCTTCTTCCTTTTTCTCTCTCCTCAAAGATCCTCGCACTCCGGTATGCGGGGATCTAAGGTTTAATTTCCTGTCTGAACAAGTTAATTGTGATAAACTTAATTACTGGATGCGGTAACGGTCCAATTTTATTTTGGGAGCCGAATATGGAAAATAGACAAACCTATCCAGTGGAAATTGCGGGTGTTCATCGCGATTTAACCTTGTTCCAGGTCAAACCCGGTTTACGCATCGCCATATTGAACCTTTTGGGAGATACTGAACTGGTCCAGGCATGCGCAAAGGCCCTGGCTGAAAAATTGGCGAATGTCAATTATGATGTTCTCCTGACCGCGGAAGCCAAGAGTATTTCTTTGGCGCATGCCCTTTCAGTGGAAACCAGGAAGCCCTACGTGGTATTGCGAAAATCATATAAACCCTATATGGGCGACGCCTTAAAGACCGAGACGCTTTCGATCACGACCGGAGAACCGCAGTACCTATTCCTGGATGAAAAAGATCTGATCCTCATGCATGGAAAAAAGGTTGTGATCCTTGACGATGTCATCAGCACCGGATCGACCCTGCAGGGGATGCGTTTGCTGGTGCAAAAGGCCGGAGCAGAGGTTGCCGCCGAAGCCGCCGTATTCACCGAGGGCGAGCGTGCCAAGTGGGAGAATGTGGTCTCGCTTGGGCATTTGCCTGTATTCTCTGACTAGATTTATTGATCCCCGGATGCACAAAAAGCACCGGGGATTTCTTCTCATTATTGAAAGAATTACAACTTCTATATGCTGTCCAACAACCCTGTCTTCATACTGGCCTTTTCCGCCATACGGAAGAGGGCGTAACCAATCACCATGTAAATTAAACCCACAATGATCTCTCCGCCAAGCAGCGGGGCTACGGTTGACCAGTCTGCACCGGTCAGAGCCAGCCTGGCTGCCATGATGCCGCGGGTCATGGGCAAGCCGTAAGACACATATTCCAGCGCCGGCGGCAGCTGATCGACCGGAAAATTGACCCCGATCAACACATAAAAGGCGATCGAAAGGGTTGAGGTGATCATCCATCCATCACGGCTGAGCAGGGTGACCGTTCCCATAATGAAACCGACGCCGTTCGTCGTGATACAGAGAATGATCATGCACATCAGCAACAACAAGGGATTTACCAATGAGAAATCAAGGTTCAATGCGACCATCGCGATTGGCAGTGCAACCATGAGCGTAATAAATCCATCCAGTATATGGAAAAATGCTCTGCCCAGGAAAAGGGGTGCCCGTGGTGCGGGGCTGGCAAGCAGATAGGACATTGCCCCGAACTGACGTTCACCGCCGATGGTCATGGAGATGCCGCTGACGCCATTCAGCGAGGGGAGCAACAGGATATTGCCAATAATAATGTAGGTTGGATCGGAAAACCCGGCGAATTTTCCCATAAACATGAACACAAGCATGGAGAAGAACGGAAAACCCAATTTGTTGGCAAAGTAATTGAACGGGGTACTCCATGCAAAGAGTGAGCGGTAGGAAAACCAGGCCTGGATGAAATACAACCGAATCAGGCGCACGATGGTTCGCATCAGATCGAACTCAATTCCCCGCTTACGCGGACGAGATCGTGCACTTTTTGATCCAGCAGGCGGGCAAGCGCATAGATCACCAACGAGATCCCCAGCGAAATCGCCCACTGGATCAGCATTTGCTGGTTTGGCATGGTTCCTTGCATCGCGTCACGCAGCGTACCCAATCCCCAGCGGATGGGGAAAATCGCAGAGAGGTCCTGCATCCACAGCGGCAGTATGCTGATCGGGTACATGAATCCAGCCAACAATGCAACGGGCATTTCTATGAATTCCACGATCGAAGTGGATAACCTGGACCAGACCATCAGGTTGGCGAGAAATACCCCCATGCACCATAATCCGAAGAGGATGACCAGCAGCGATACGAAGGCAGCAAGAAGATTTACCTGTGCCAGCGGGAAGTTGTAGATCAACAATGCAACGATTAACGCGACGATCAGGCTGACCGTGCCTGCTGCAACGTTGGTAAAGGTGCGGATGCCCTCCACGGTTCGCATGGAGGTTGGGCTTCCGACGATCAGTTCCAAAGTCCCTTCGCGCCTGTCGCTGCGAATGTCGTAGGTCGAGGTAAACACGAGACTGCTCCACATCCCCATAATGCCGCCGCCGATGACCGTATACACCAGGTCGGGTGCGGCGTTGCCGGCAGCGTTGGAAAGGATCATTCCCACGGCACTGAAAATGGCAGGTTGAAGGAAGAACAGGAGAAGGCTGTACAGGTTGAGCGTACGCATCCGCAGTTGAACGTCCATCTGCCGAACAAACAAACGGAAAAATGAAAAGATCATCCTCAATCCCCTCCAATGATGGCGATATACACATCCTCCAGCGTCTGGTTGCGCACCTCCAGGTTCTGAATGAGGCTCATGTTCAACATCGGCGAAAGGCGTTCGATCACTGCGCCCGGTTGTGAGGTGGTGATGCTGACGCCTTTTAAATAATTATTTTCCGAGTAAGTTACAGTTACCTGTTCAGCCAATTGGTTCATCAGGTTTTTCACTGCCGGCAGGTCTTCGGCATTGACCTTGATCTCAATAACCGAATCTTCACTAATCTGTTTCTTCAGCGAAGAAGGTGTATCCAGTGCCACAAGATGACCCTTCTTGATAATTGCGATCCGGTCGCACAATTCATCGGCTTCTGCCATGTAATGCGTCGTCAGTAAAATGGTTTTCCCGCGGCTAATGAGCAGCTTGATGGCTGACCGTAATTCCCGGGCGCCCACCGGATCGATTCCCACCGTGGGTTCATCAAGGAAGATCAATTCAGGATCGTGAAGAAGGGCGCGTGCCAGGTGCAAGCGCTGCTGCATTCCTGATGAAAAGGTTTCCACACGATCCTCACCGCGTTTTTCCAACCCGACCAGCTCAAGCAATTCCGGAATTCGTTTGCGGGTGATTTCGGGAGGGATGGCGTAAAGCTCGGCAAAATAACGCAGGTTGTCGATCGCAGAAAGCCTTCCGTAAAGTCCGCGCGCTCCCCCGAAGGTAAAGCCGATGCGTTTACGGATCTCGTTGGTGTCTCGCAGCGCGTCTTTGCCGAAGATCGAAATTGACCCTGAAGTGGGAAGGAGCAGGGTGGAAAGCATCTTGACCGTGGTAGTTTTTCCTGCCCCGTTCGGTCCAAGGAGCCCAAATAACTCGCCTTTTTCCACATGGAAGGAAATTCCGTCCACGGCAACCGTATTCCTGGCGGTACGCTTCCAGAATCCATGCCGGGTGGTAAAGGTCTTTTTTAAGGAAAGAACATCAATGGCGTGTATTGTCGTTTTCTGTGGCGGCATCGAACGATAAGAGGAACTGCTTTTCAGCGCTGCCCCTCGGCTGGGCTGCGTGCGGAAGATATTCGGCTTTAATCCGGTTTTAATCTCGTAATTTGCTGTAATATGGTCGATGAATTCATCCACACGATCTTTTTCTACCAGGTTGACCGTGCAACCTCCGAACCCGGCACCGGTCAAACGTGCCCCCAGGCAGCCTTCGAAGGAATGAGCCAGGCTGACCAGAAGATCGAGCTCCGGGCAGGAAACCTCAAACAAATCGCGCAGAGAATCATGCGTTTCGTACATCAGACTGCCAAACTCAGCCGCGTTGCCGGATTCGAGGTAGGTGACCGCATGCGCCACGCGTTCGATCTCTTCCACCACGTGGCGTGCATGGCGCTCAACGTCTGACGGTAAATGATGGGCATGCGCATGGAATTGCGCCGCTGAAAGGTCGCGCAGGGAAAGGATTTGCGGGTAGATGGTTTGAAAATATTTGACTGCGGTTTCGCAATCTCTGCGGCGGTCATTATACGCGGAGGTGAGGAGGGAACGCCGGATCAGGGAATCCGCGATGACCAGGGTGGTACCTGGGGGGAGCGGGAGCGGCCGTGATTCGAGCGAGCGGGTATCGAACATGATCACGTGATCCTGTTCCCCGGCAATGCACGCGAATTGGTCCATCAATCCGCAATTGACGCCCACATATTCAATTTCAGCCGCCTGGCAGATGCGAGCCAGGGTAAGTTTATCGATTTGCCAGCCGCCCAGGGCTTTGCATACCACGGCAAAACCCACTTCCACCGCGGCTGAACTGCTCAACCCTGCACCTATGGGAATATCCGAGGTGTAGGTGGCAGTAAAACCGCTTAATGAGTATCCATTTTGTTGAAGTTTCCACAGTACACCGGCGGGGTAGAGAGCCCAGTCTGGCAGCGGATTTCCCGTTTGATCTTTTTTTTGCTGCAGATCAAAGAGGTTGAAAGTAGATTGATGACCAAGATCGAGTGCCGAAATTTGAACTGTGTGGTCTTTGCGGCGCGTGAATTGAATTTTTACTGAACGGTCAATCGCTGCCGGTAATACAACACCTTCGTTGTAGTCCACATGTTCGCCGAGCAGGTTGACCCTGCCGGGAGAGATCACGCATCCTTCCTGAATTTCCACCTTATTTCCCCTTTTCCTGGATCAAACGCTTTTTTTGGTCGTGTTTGAGCGTTTTGATCGCGTGTTCCCGTTTCATGGCAGAAGAAAGGTCAGCTTGTTCTTCAACGAAAACCAGCTTTACAGGACGATGCTGACGTGTATATTTTGCTCCGTGTCCCTTGTTGTGCTGCTGTGCCCGACGAACAGGGTCGAGACTCCAACCAGTGTAGTAACTGCCGTCAGAACATTCTACAATATAACAATAATATGCCATATCATTTTAATGGTCGAATTTTTGGCGTTCCGGTAAACATGCGGCTGAAGAGATCTCGCGCGGGCAGGTTCTTCACCCGTTTTTGTTTTTGCGCGTCCCAATCGCCGCTTTTCCGTTGTTCGATCCAGGTTTCATAACCGTCTCTGACTTCCTGTAGATACTTTCGTAATTCATCCTCATTGCCCTCATCGATCAGGGTTTGTAGTTCCTTCAAAGAGGTTATCATTTCACCCAGCGAGCGGCTGACATTTTCCTTGTTCAACAGGTCGGTAATGCCAAAGAATTCCTGCTCATTATATAAATGGCTGACTGATGCGTGCCGGTAGAAGGCCCTGGAAGAAAACCGCCGGCCGTCCTTCCACCCTGGCTGGTTGACCAGCGTGTGCACCAGTGCTGCTGCTGCAAGTTGAGGCAGTTGCTCCACCCTTGCGACAATACCATCGGCTTCGGCAGGGTCGGCAAAATAGGGCTGCGCTTTGAGCAGGGTCACCAAATCGGTGGCCACCTGGACAGCCTTTGGAGAGGTATCGAAATCGCTGGTGATCATTATTTCCGTGTTTATAAATAGGTCAGCGCGCGGAATATGCAGTTCATCATTCAGGTCTGTCAGCCTGTCGGCATGGATGAGGGGTTGGACCGAAATGAACGCGCATTCCTTGGGGATATATTGTTTGAACCAGTCATTGATGCCGGAGCGAATGGGAGAGGTGTTGATCAAAACGGCATCGGCCTTTAAGATCCCCGAAATGATGGAAAGGGTGTCTTTGATCATGTCCGCAGGAAGGGCAAGAATGACGATGTCTGCGCCCCGCACGGCATCATTGAGATTGATGAAGGTCTTGTCAAAAGCTCCTTCTTTCTCAGCCAATTTCATGCGCTTTGTGTCGGGATCGTGTCCAACTCGCAGGATTTTATCTTTAAATTCTGCGAGCGCCAGTCCTATCGATGATCCCACCTGGTCCAGGCCGATCACTGTAATTTGCAAGCTCATTTTAAACTCCCAGGATTATTTTCTGTAAACCGGATACGACCGGTGACATGATGCCATTGATGATATCCACACCCAGGAACGGCAGGACAAAAAGTAGGAACAAGAGAATGATCGGTCCATAAGGTTGGATGAGGGCATATTTTTCTGCCAGTTTGCCGGGCAGGAGGAATTCCAGGATTTTTTCACCGTCCAGTGGCGATAACGGGATTAAGTTGAACACGAGCAGGATCAGGTTGATCGTGAGGAAAGTGAAGAGGAATTGTGCCATGGAGGGGAAGAATCCGCTGGACGCCTGCCACGGAAAGATACGCAGGCGGAGGATGATTCCGGAAACAAGCGCCAATACCAGGTTGGATGCCGGACCGGCGAGCGAGACCCACATCAACGCTGAACGTGATCTTCTTCGTAAGGCATAAGCGTTTACCGGAACCGGTTTTGCCCATCCAAACCCGACCACGATCAACATCAGCGATCCCAGGATATCCAGGTGTTTGAGTGGATTCAAGGTTAACCTGCCCGCCGCGCGCGGTGTGTTATCGCCAAAGTGATCGGCCACGAGAGCATGCGAGAATTCATGAACGGTCAGTGCGATTACCAATGTCAAGATTCGGGAGATCAACAGGCTTGGCGCCAGGTTCAGCATTCGGGTTTTTCCTCCAGTGGCCATGCCAAATATTGCTGATTTTGGAATTATAACATGGGATATAATCCAGCCATGCTACCGGAATTGAATCTTGGCGACCGGGTTCGGCTGCGCAAACCGCATCCCTGCGGCGGGTATGACTGGAAAGTGGTGCGCTTAGGGGCGGATATTGGACTGGAATGTGAGACGTGTTTGCACCGTGTCCTGCTTTCGCGCAGGGAACTTGCGCGCCGGCTTAAAAACCATATGCCCAATCCCGATGTGAAACCCAGCGGAAGCTGATATTCTATTTAAATATGTCCAGGTATCTTGGTTTTATGAATCCCAAAAATTTCGACCTTCACAAATGACTGGACGTTTCTTGTTGGTGGTTTATTGAACAACTTTGGGTTGCTCCACCTCAAGACTGAGAATTTCAGAACTATCTTCATAGGCTAACAATTCGCCATACCTTCCCCAATTGATCAAGGTGTTGATCTGTTGTTTAATTTCTTCGGGAGGAAATTCCAGGCTCAAGGCAGTCTCAATGACATTTAGCTTTAATTCTTGATTGTCAGCCGCTCGCAACATCGAAATCAGCCAACGAATCATTGGAAGGCGCTTCGCTCTTGAGGTAAAAATATCCTTGCGTGCCAGGATACCCGCTTCGGCGAATGCCAGACCCAAAGGTGTTAAGTCGATATCTCCTTTTGAAATTGAGGCAAAGCCCAGCAATTCGGCAGCTTCAGTAAGTAGCAGAAGTTTATCCGATTCAATTCCCAGTTCATCTTCAAGCAGGTAAATATCATGTTTTGGTTTCTTATTTTCTGCCAGGTGTTCCAGTAAACCTGCCAGATCTCCAATCTCGATATCGGGTAGACGCCGGGTGATGCCGCCCTCACCGGGAGCTGATCCCATTTCTTCTTTTTCTGAACGTGTCTGACCTGCCAGGATTGAATAGACTTCATCCACGTGGGATTGAAATTCAGGCGATTTTCGGTCTCGCGGGTGAGGTAGGTTGATTAAGTGTTCAGCGACGATCCTGCCTGGGTCCTTGTCCATGATAACGATCCTATCCGCCAGCAAGACAGCTTCTTCTATGTTGTGGCTGACCATGAGAATGGATTTGGTGGGGATTTTTCCCTCTGTCCACAATTCCAACAATTCACCCCGCAGCGATTCCGCGCTTAAAACATCCAGGGCTGAAAAAGGTTCATCCAGGCAAAGTAATTCAGGTTCAACAGCCATTGCGCGGGCAAAGCCTACCTTCTGGCGCATACCGCCCGATAATTCACGTGGATATGCAGATTCGAACCCATCCAATCCGACACGGTCCAGTAATCCTTCTGCTTTTTGCGTTCGTTCGGGTTCCTCGATGCCTTTTACCTTCAATACTAGGCGAACGTTATCAATTACGCTTAACCAGGGGAAGAGGGCAAATGTTTGAAAGACGATGGAAGTGTACGGATTTACCCCTTCAAGGGGCTTTCCCCGATATAACACATTGCCCCGAGATGGTTCCTGCAGGCCAGCGATGATCCTCAATAAAGTGCTCTTACCACAACCTGAGGGACCCAGTAGTGCAGTGAATTCATCAGAAGCGAGGCTAAAGTTGATGTTTTCAACCGCGGTAAAACGCCGCGAACCAGACCCGTATAATTGATAGACGTTTTCAAGTTGAAGTAATGTTTCCTTCGCCATTTTATTCATTCCATTCGATATTCTTCTTCTGCTAACCGGTACAACCGTTTCCAAAGCAGACGGTTGATTAATATGACTGTCAGGATCAACGTGATCGTTGATGCGAGTAGTAAGGCGTAATCGCCTGCTGCTGTAGCATGGGAAATCAACGAACCGATTCCTGCCACGGTGTGTGTCTTGCCACCAAAATTCTGATATTCCGCAACAATGCTGGCGTTCCATGCGCCCCCGCTGGCGGTAATTGCGCCGGTGACAAGGTAAGGGAAAATTGCCGGGAGGATCAGCGTGCGCCAGCGCTGCCAGCCATTGAGTTGTATCAGTTTTGCAGTATAGACCAGATCCTGGGGAATGGCGCTTGCTCCTGCAATGATATTGAATAACAGATACCATTGAGTCCCCATAAGCATGAGCAGGATTGCCGCCAGATTCAACCCCCCATTGAGATTCAGAACAAAAAGCAGCAGAATTGGGAAAAGCCCAGTTGCGGGAACCGAAGCCATGACCTGTACAATCGGTTGTAAAATTGCCGCTGCGCGGTGGTTGGTACCGATCAAAACACCGGTGGGGATTGTCCAGATCAGGGCAATCGTCAGAGCGATGACCACGCGAAGGAACGTAGAACTGATTCCAATGCCGATTTGACCCCATTGGTCGATAGGCACTATGCTAAGCATTCCCAATGCCCGGTAAAGGCCATAACCGACCAACAGAGAGATAATGACTGTAGTGACGATCGGCAGCCATTTTGATGAACTTTTGCGATTTTGTTTATTGGCAGTTGTTGAATAACGGTGAATTGAGATTAGATCAA
>DAOUGM010000044.1:0-6259 GCA_034428895.1 Anaerolineaceae bacterium | reverse complement strand
GCTGCCACTTTCGTGATCCTCGTCGTGGGGTTGATCATGGGGCGCGAATTCTTTGAAATGCTGCGCACATCCATCATTCTTGCCATTGCGGCTGTACCCGAAGGCTTGCTCATCGCGGTCACCGTGATCCTGGTCATCGGTATGCGCAAAATCCTCAAACGCAACGGGCTGGTAAAGAGACTCCTGGCTGTTGAAACGCTGGGATCTGTGACAACCATTTGCACCGACAAGACCGGAACCCTCACCGAAGGGCGCATGCGGGTGAACCGTGTTGATTTACAAGACAAGGAACGAGCCTTGCAGACCATGGTGCTGTGCAATAACCTGGAAGGCCCGGTGGACATCGCCTTGTGGGAATATGCCGAAAAGACCATGTCCGAGAATCCCCAGGACCTCTTCGACAGTTCCCAGCGCCTGGCTGAGGAATTGTTCACCAGCGAAACCAAGTACATGATCACGGATGTAAAAAACAATATTTTCAAAGGTGAACATTACTTTTTCCTCAAGGGTGCCCCCGAAATCGTGCTGGGTATGTGCAACGCCTCCCCGCAGGAACGCCGGCAAATCCTGACCAGGGTGGATGACTGGGCCGGAGAAGGTCTGCGCCTTTTGGGGCTGGCTTATCGCGTGGACGGCGAACTTGGGAATTACACCGGCTACACCTGGCTTGGATTGCTCGGGCTGGAAGACCCTGTGCGTGAAGGTGTGCTGGAAGCGATTAATGTTGCCGGGCATGCGGGCATCAAGGTCAAGATGATCACGGGTGACTACCGCCGCACCGCGGAGCACATCGCCGGCAATATCGGCATGATGAGGGAAGGCGATCAAACTCTGGAGGGAACTCAGATTTCCTCCCTCTCGGATGAGCAAATGCAGCAACAGGTGGGTAATACAACCGTGTTCTCCCGTATCCGTCCTCAGGATAAATTCCGCATCGTGCGCGCGCTCCAAGCCAATGGCGAAGTCACTGCCATGATCGGCGACGGCGTGAACGACGCCCCGGCGTTGAAACGCGCCAACATTGGCGTGGTGGTGGGCAGTGCCACCGATGTAGCCAAAGAGACCGCCGATCTCATCCTTCTCGATGACAATTTCCGCACCATCATCGCTGCCATCGAGGAAGGTCGGGTGATCTTTGCCAATATCCGCAAGGTCGTGGCTTACGTGCTCTCCAACTCCTTTGCCGAGGTGCTCACCATTTTCACCGCCATGATGCTGCAGTGGCCAACTCCCCTGGCGGTGGCCCAGATCTTGTGGATACATCTCATCTGCGACGGACCGTTGGATATCGTATTGAGTTTCGAACCCAAGGAAAAGGGCATTATGGATGAAAAGCCGCATTCATTGAAAGCCCCGATCCTAACCCGCCTGGGAATTTCACTGATCCTGGTAATCAGCATTGCCAGTTCCATTTTCGCTCTTACGCTATTCGGTCATTATTATCACATGCATAATAGCCCCGCGGAAGGACAGAGCATCGTGTTCGCCAGTTTTGCCATCAACTCAATCGTTTACATCTTCGCTTACCGCAGCATGCGCGACCCGATTTACCGCATGAACAAGCTCAGCGCGAACAAGCCGTTGATCTGGGCCGCCCTGGCGGGTTTCGTCACCATCGCCCTCCCCTTCTCGATCCCGGGTCTACGGAATCTCCTCGGTATTGTTCCCCTGTCTTTGCAGGATTGGGGGTTCGTTATCGGGGTGGCATTGCTCCTGCTCATTTTCGTGGAAATCGCCAAAGCCGTTAACCGCCGTTTTCCCAACAACAATTGAGTCAAAACCTCGGCCTCACAAAAAATCGCATCCCCGCCTTGCATACAGTGGAGAAAGGGATGCGGTTTTCTTCCTGTTATCCAATTGACAATTCTCCTTTCTCCCTCTACACTATTCTCATGCTAGCCCGCGTTAACGCCTGCGCCGTGATCGGACTGGAGGGGGTCATCGTCGATGTCGAAGTCGATGTCACCGCCGGCGTAAAGCCGCCCATCATCATCGTCGGTCTACCCGACGTTTCCGTGCAGGAAAGTCGCGAGCGCGTGCAGTCCGCCATCCGCAACACCGGTCTGGAATATCCCCGCAAGAAAGTGCGCGTCAACCTGGCTCCCGCTACCGTACGCAAGGAAGGATCCGCCTACGACCTGCCCATCGCGCTGGGTATCCTCCTCGCCAGCCGCCAGCTCCCGCCCGAGTGCATGAAGGAAAGCCTGGTGATGGGTGAACTCTCCCTCGACGGCAGCGTGCGCCACATCCGCGGCGTGCTGCCCATGGCAGCCGTCGCCCGCCAGGAGGGTTTCAAACGCGTCTTCGTCCCCGCAGAAGATGCCCCCGAAGCCGCCATCTTCCCTGATCTCGAGGTCGTACCGGTCAACTCGCTTTTCGCACTCTACCAGCATCTCACCGGCACAGCGCGCATCCCTCCCCAGCCGCCCCTCGAAGCCGACCAGGTCGAAGCAATCGTGCAGACCGATTTCAAGGAGATCAAAGGTCAGGAACACGTCAAACGCGCCCTCGAGGTCGCCGCCGCCGGCGCTCACAACCTGCTCATGATTGGCCCGCCCGGATCGGGGAAAACCCTCATGGCGCGCGCCCTCCCCTCCATCCTTCCGCGCATGACCATCGATGAATCCCTGGACGTGACACGCATCTATTCCGTGGCGGATGCCCTCCCCGTTGGTATTCCGCTCATTAAAAACCGTCCTTTTCGCTCGCCGCACCACACCATTTCTCACGCCGGGTTGGTGGGCGGTGGCAACTGGCCTCACCCCGGCGAGATCTCCCTGGCGCACCGCGGTGTGCTTTTCCTCGATGAATTTCCCGAGTTCGGTTCGCGCACGCTGGAAGTCCTGCGCCAACCGTTGGAGGACAAGGTGGTCACCATCAGCCGCGCCCAGGGTACCCTTACCTTCCCGGCCAATTTTCAATTGGTGGCAGCCATGAATCCCTGCCCCTGCGGCTTCTACGGCGATCCTACCCACCCCTGCACCTGCGCCCCGGGATCGGTCATCAAATACCAGCGCCGCATCTCCGGCCCCCTCATGGACCGCATCGATATCCACGTGGAAGTTCCGCGCGTGGATTACGAAAAGCTGAGCGATTCCCGCCTCGGAGAAGCCTCCAGCGTGATCTCGCAGCGTGTGGAAACCGCCCGACAGGTGCAGCGCGAACGTTTCAAAGGCACATCGCTGGCTTCCAACGCCGATATGCACCCGGCGCAGGTGCGCCAATTCTGCGCCCTGGATGAATCCTGCCGCAGCCTGATGCGCGCTGCCATGAACCAGCTTCAACTTTCCGCCCGCGCCTATCACCGCATTCTCAAACTCGCGCGCACCATCGCCGACCTCGGCGGCAGCGCTCAGATCGCCGCTCCCCACCTCGCCGAAGCCCTGCAATATCGCCCCCGCGTGGATATCACCTGATCGCTTTTTGATTAATAAAAATCCATTAAAAATTCGGTTACATAATCTTTTCCCCCACCACATGCCAGACTTCCATTTCACCTTTACCCTAAACTGCGATTACCCCCGCCGTCACACATAATGGAATACAGATGCTTGCGGCAGGATTGGAATGAATTTCAGACCGGAATCGTAGGATTTCCACTGCTCTCCTGTCACTCACCTTTTACAGCAGAGGATCAACTCCGGGTAATCAGGGATCGACTTGAAGGCACCGCAGCGCAAACCAATGGCGGGTGCTAGGTCATGATCTCCTTGATTCCGTGCACCAGGGCATCCTGGCTCAGCCCAACATGGATCACCTTATCGACCGCCTCATAATTGGACACTCTGAACCCGGTCGGGTTGCACAAACCGTCCATCTCGAGCGTGATTTCCAACCGCCGGCGGATATCGTGATGCTGATCATAGGGATCGGTAAATTTTTCTCTCGGACCGGCATACCAGGAGACATGGCAGCAATATCGGCGAAAATAATCGCTCCCTTTTTCCCACATTCCCTGCCGGTGAGCGGTAATGAACATGTCCAGTATTTCATTCACCATGGGATCGTATTTTCGATATATTTCGTCTCTTTTTGCCGCTCTTTGCTCTTGTTCATCCCCCAGTACATTTGTTTCTTCTTCGGTGATAACTTTCACATTTTCAAATGGGTTCTTCATGATCATACTCCTGATGAATATGAATAACCACCTGTACCCACTTCGGTTTTGCTCCCGGGCGGCAATTTGGCATGGGTACCATGAGTCTGGTAAATCCAGGGAACCGCATTTGTTTATTACTTTTGAATGGTTGCGATTTCACCTTCTCACTTTTGAAATTTACTACATTTTTATTATAGAAAGCCTGCGCGGCTTGTCAATCATATTGATGTGCATTGCCGGTAATTCCGCATCCAGGCTGTCCTCCGGTACAACCACGCGACCGGGTAACATCGGTTTTTCATCCACGCTGGCATACCCGCCGCCCGCATCCACATAATAAAGATATTCGGTGGATTTGGAAAACCGGAATCCACATTTCTCTCCTGCCCTTGTTACAATAAGATCATGACCAACTCTATCGAAGACGGGATCACTGAAATCCATCACACCGCGGATGTGTCAATCCGAGTTGCCGCAGCGTCGCTGGAGCAGTTATTCCTCAGGGCAGCCGGCGGCATGTACAGCCTCGCCGGCGTCCAAACCGCCCGTCCGCTGACCCCTGCCAGGTCCTCGATCCAGCTCTCCGCCATCGATCTCGAAAGCCTGCTGGTGGCGTTCCTCTCCGAACTCATTTATTATATGGAAGAGGAAATGAGCGCCTTTCACGATTTCGATCTTGCGATCACCGCAACTTCCTTGAATTGTTCCATGAACCGCTCGCAGGTCACCGCCATCGAAAAACCCATCAAAGCCGTCACTTTTCACAATTTAAAGATCCACACGCTCGAGGACGGGTTTGAGGTGACGCTCGTTTTTGATGTTTGAGGGTAAAAAAATGTTCACCTTGAAAGATCTGACGGAAGTCCGCCCCAACGAATGGCTGATTCCTCCTTCCTTCCGCCCGGATATGCGCGTACCGGTGCGTATCTTTGCCAGCCGCAGGATGCTCGAACAGGTGCTCACCGACCGTTCGCTTGAACAGGCGGTCAACGCTGCCACTCTGCCCGGCCTGGTCGGTGAGGTGATTGTCATGCCCGATGTGCACCAGGGGTACGGTTTTCCCATCGGCGGTGTGGCGGCGTCCCTTTATCCCACCGGAATGATTTCGCCCGGCGCCATCGGCTACGATATCAATTGCGGTGTCAGGCTGCTTGCCTCCACCATCGAAGCCGCTTCGGTTGCCAATGATATGAAAGACCTGGCGCTTGCCTTGAACCGCTATTGTCCTTCGGGCGTTGGTTCCCGCGGGCTGGTGCGCCTGTCTGCCGCCGACCTGAACCAGGTGCTTCTGCACGGATCGCGCTGGGCGTTGAAAAAAGGCTACGCCTCCGAAGCCGAGCTCCAGCGCACGGAGGAATCCGGCTGCATGGAAGGCGCCGGCGCGGACAAGGTCAGCGACCGCGCCAAGAAACGCGGCATCGATCAATTGGGTTCCCTCGGCTCGGGCAATCATTTCCTCGAGGTCGACATCGTGGATGAGGTGTTCGATGAGCGCACCGCCACGGTCATGGGTCTTCAACCCGGCTGCCTGGCGCTGCAGATCCATTGCGGTTCGCGCGGACTCGGTCACCAGGTATGCACCGATTACGTCCAGCAATTCCAGGGCGCTCCCCGGCGTTATCAGTACGATCTACCGGATCGCGAACTGGTGTGCGCGCCGCTGAACTCCCCGGAAGGGCAGGCATATCTTGGCGCGATGCGCGCTGCCGCCAATTATGCCTTCGCCAACCGCCAAATGCTGGCCTGGGCGGCGCGCCGCGCGTTCGAAGAAACCTTTGCCGGTAAGGTGAAAAACTGGCAGCTCTCCCAGGTATATGACCTGGCTCACAACATGGGGAAGGTGGAAACCCACCTGGTGGATGGAAAAAACCTGACTGTCTGCATGCACCGCAAGGGCGCCACGCGCGCCTTTGCCCCCCACACTCCGGGCATTCCGGCGGAATATGCCGCCATCGGGCAGCCGGTGATCATTCCCGGCAGCATGGGCACCTCCTCCTGGGTGCTCACCGGCGCCGCCGATAGCATGCTCAAAACCTTTGGTTCTTGCTGTCACGGCGCGGGCAGGGTCATGTCGCGCGCCCAGGCAAAACGCAGTGTGAGGGGTGAAATCCTGATCCGCGACCTCGAAAAGCAGGGCATCCATATCATCGCCGGTTCCCT